>JAXHUV010000357.1:0-1855 GCA_034189445.1 Pseudomonadota bacterium | reverse complement strand
CGAAGCCCCGGGGCTGTCGGAGTCAGTACGCCTGATCATGGTCAGGGAGCTGGCCCGGGCCAGTGGCCACGGCGGAATGGTTGGTGGCCAGGCCATTGATCTTGAATCCGTCGGCAAAACCCTGACGCTGGCCCAGCTTGAGACCATGCACCGCCACAAAACTGGCGCCCTGATCGAGACCAGCGTGCGGATTGGCGCCCTGACCGCGCCCTCGGTCAGCGAACAGGCTCTGGCCTCCCTGACACGGTATGCCAAGGCACTGGGCCTGGCGTTCCAGGTCCAGGACGACCTGCTGGACATCGAAGGGGACACCACGGTCATCGGCAAACCCCAAGGCTCGGATGCCGCCCGCGCCAAGCCCACCTATCCTGCCTTGCTTGGTGTTGCCGGTGCCCGGGAACACCTGTCGGATCTCCTTGGCCAGGCCCAGAAAAGCCTCCGGGACTTCGGTCCCGAAGCCGATCCGCTACGGGCGATGGCCGACTACGTGGTGGTAAGAACCCATTGAACCCCGGCGCTCCGAAGGCGCACACTGACCGTAAATATTTTCGTAACAACTGGCCCTCTTTGTGTGAAACAGCCGGTCCTGTTCCCTATAATACCAGTAAGTTAACGAACGTACCGGAAAAGACCCGAGCAGATGCAGGACACTTATATTTTCAAGGAAATCCCATCACTGCGGCCCAACACGCCGCTGCTGGACCAGATTGACGAACCGGCCCAGCTCAGAGAGCTGGCCCCGGAGCAGCTGGCCCGGCTGGCCCGGGAGCTCAGGGCATTTCTATTATGGTCGGTGGGCCAGACCGGCGGCCATTTCGGGGCGGGCCTGGGCGTGCTCGAACTTACCGTCGCCCTTCACTACGTCTTTGATACTCCGAGCGACCGCCTGGTCTGGGATGTTGGCCACCAGGCCTATCCCCACAAGATTCTGACCGGTCGGAAGGACGCCATGGGTAGCATCCGGCGCAAAGGCGGGCTGGCTGGCTTCCCGAAACGGGCCGAAAGCGAATACGACACCTTTGGTGTTGGTCATTCCAGCACGTCCATCAGTGCCGCACTCGGCATGGCCATCGCGGCGCGCCTGCAACAGACCGGTCGTAAAAGCATTGCTGTCATTGGTGACGGTGCCATGACCGCTGGTATGGCGTTTGAGGCCCTGAACCATGCCGGCCACCTGCACGCCGACATGCTGGTTATCCTCAACGACAACGACATGTCGATCTCCCGGAACGTTGGCGGGCTGTCCAACTACTTTGCCAGGCTGCTGTCCAGCCGTACCTATAACCAGGTCCGCGACGGCAGCAAGAAAGTGCTGCAGGGGGCGCCACACCTGATGGCGCTGGCTAAAAAAACCGAGGAACACTTCAAGGGTATGATCGCCCCGGGCACACTGTTCGAGGAAATGGGTTTCAACTACATTGGCCCTATCGACGGCCATGACCTGCCCCTGCTGGTGGAAACCCTGGAGAATATCCGCGAGCTGGAAGGCCCGCAGTTCCTCCATATAGTGACCACCAAGGGCAAGGGCTTTGCCCCGGCCGAAGCCGATCCGATTGGCTACCACGCCATTAACAAGATCGAACCGGTTTCGCCGGGCAAACCCGAACCGGTCAAACCGAAACCGGCAAGACCCAAATACGCCAACGTCTTTGGTCAGTGGCTCTGTGATTCCGCCGAGCAGGATGAGCGCGTAGTGGGCATTACCCCCGCCATGTGTGAAGGTTCGGATCTACTGGCCTTCTCACAGCGTTTCCCGGAACGCTATTTCGATGTCGCCATCGCCGAACAGCATGCAGTCACTTTGGCTGCGGGCCTGGCCTGTGATGGGGCCAAACCGGTTGTCGCCATCTACTCG
>JAXHUV010000356.1:0-1860 GCA_034189445.1 Pseudomonadota bacterium | reverse complement strand
GGGACCTTTCCCTGCAGTACGAGGCCAGGGTAAGTACCCACGACACCATGGAAAACGGTGTTATCACGGAATCCCGGATGGACCTGGCCTCCAGCGCCAGGGCCCGGAATGTGCGGATAATTGATGAGTATCAGAGCGGCAACCTGTTGCGGGTGACTGTTCGGGGAGAGATCAGCGAGAGCCGCAGTCAGTGTGGCGCCGGAGATACCGGACGGCTGAAAAAGCGGGTAGCGGTGACCGGATTCCCGATGCTCTATCCAGACCAGGCCAGAGTAGGGCGTATTGACGATGCCGGCGAAATCTTGCCGCAACAGCTCCAGGAGCGTTTGCTGGCTCAGGGTGGTTTGCAGGTTTTCAGCGCGACCACTTCCCGGATGTTTGCCGACCTGCTGAATGCACCGACGGTCCAACAGGGCGACAACCGGTTAATCAACGTGCTCGAGCTGGCCCGTGAAATGGGCGTGCAGTTTGTAGTGACAGGAGTGATCCGGGATCTTGGCGTTGCCGACCCCTCGGCGTGGGGCAACTCCGTACTGGACCGGATGCAACGTGGCATAGGAGTTGTGGATCAGCGGCGTCGGTTTGCGGCGGATCTGGTCATCTTTGATGGCTTCAGTGGTGCGCCCGTCTACCGGCAGCGGTTTGCTACAGCGGCAGACTGGGATGCCGGGCCTGGCAGTTCAGTGGGTTTCGGTTCTGCGGGTTTCCAGAAAACCGCCTATGGTCAGTCAGTCAATGAGGTAATCGGCGAAATGGCGAAGGCTGTGACCGAAGCGCTGGCGTGTCAGCCCTTTATTACCCGGGTAGCGCGGGTGGACGGCCACTCGGTAACGCTGGAATCCGGTGCCACAGCCGGGCTCCGGCCGGGTGACGAGTTGAAGCTCTACCGCAGCAAGCGCTACCTGGATTCTCCGGAAGGTTCGCCGGAACTGCAGGACAGCAAGGTTTCCGTAACTCTCGATAAGGTGCAGCCGCATTTCAGCCGCGGCACCATGCCACAGCCTGGCGGCGTGGTTAACATCCAGAGCGATGATATAGCGATTAGCTGGTAAGGCGGTCGGGCATCAGTGGCTGGTGCCGGCCACCTGGGCGGCCGCAATATCCCGTATTTTGCCGACCATGGCCCTCAGCCCGTTGCCGCGGGTCGGGGAAATATGGCGGAGCAGATCCAACTGCTCAAACAACTCATCGATGTCCGTGGCCAGCAGGTCTTTCGGGGTTTTGCCGTTCAGCGCGACCAGAATGATGGCGGCCAGTCCGCGAACAATCATGGCGTCCGAATCAATCAGCAGGTAAAGCCGGCCACTGTCTTCATCATAGTGGTGAATCAGCCAGACCTGGCTCTGGCAGCCGTGAACATAGTTCTCTTCAATCCGGGATTCTTCCGGGAAGGCCGGAAGCTGTTTACCCAGATCAATGATAAAGGCGTAGCGCTCTTCCCAGTCGTCCAGCAGCTCGAAGCCATCCAGAACGTCTTCGAGGGTGGTGTCCTTGCCGAGCGGGTTGTTCAGAAAGTCCTGTTCACTGGCCGTCATTTACAGCATTCCCAGTTCGAGTTTGGCTTCGTCGGTGAGCATGTCGTTGCTCCAGGGTGGGTCGAAGGTCAGTTCAACGGTGACCTTGTCGACGTTGGGCACCTGCTCCACCTTGCGTTTCACGTCCTCCGTGATCACCGGCCCCATACCACAGCCCGCGGCAGTCAGGGTCATCCTGATATAAACGTGATTGCCTTCAGAGGCGCCGTTCTCGACCTTGCACTCATAGATCAGGCCCAGATCCACCACGTTGACCGGGATTTCCGGGTCGTAGCAGTTGCGGAGGGCCTCCCAGACCTGGTTTTCGTTTACCGTGCCGTCTTCG
>JAXHUV010000355.1:0-1865 GCA_034189445.1 Pseudomonadota bacterium | reverse complement strand
AAGTCGGTGAACGATGCCTTCGGCCATGAGGCGGGTGATCAGTTATTGGTTGAGATAGCTAGGCGAGTGCGTGCCGAACTCCGGGAAGAGGACACCCTGGCGCGACTCGGCGGTGACGAGTTCGCGGCCATTGTCATGAACATTCAGGATGAAGCATCCCTGGGGAGCCTGTTGGTGCGTCTGCTGGCACGGGTGGCGGAACCGGTCTGGGTAGCCGATCACAGCGTCGAGGTCTCGGCCAGTATTGGCTACACGCTGTTCCCACAAACCGGGGATCTGGACGGAGACCAACTGTTGCGGCAGGCGGATCAGGCCATGTATCAGGCCAAGCAGCAGGGCCGTAATCGCTATGTCCGGTTCGCTGAGCTTTCGGCCTGAGCATCGCCACTGAGAAGGTCCGTTGAAGTGCGCCAATCCAGGGATTTGTTCCATTGGTCACAGAGCCTGCGAGCGGAACTCAGGTTATCCAGGGTCCGCTCTCCAATCGGTACTGGCAGTTCCCGTGTGACAATCATGGCCAGCACCCGGGATTTGAGAGCGTGGTAGACCTTCTCGGTTTCCCCGAAGGTTTCCGGTAATTGTGCTTCAGACCTCACCAGATCACGCAGTAACTCGGTATAAGCATTCATTTCTCCTTTCAACGGTGCCAATTGCGCGATTTTCCCGGATTGTCGGAGCTTCAGGAGTGCCGGGGCCAGGCTTGTTGCTTCCGCAAGGTATCGGCAGGTTCGAATGGACAGGGTCAGGGAATCGACCGTCGCGGGCAACATCTTCTCGGCTCGAAGGCGGGAGATATACTCCGTTATCGCGCTATTGAGGCTCAGGGCCGCCTCCGATCTGGCACGAATCTGCTCCGGCGTCAGATCCTCTTGGTCAAGACATACCCGCAGCAGACCGCGAGTTAAACCGAACAGCCGCTTCATTTCCTGGCCAACGGCGCCAACGGCCAGTTCCGGGGTGTTGATCAGGGTGTCATCCAGAAAACGGGGCTCGGCATTATCCTCTTCTCTACTTCGGAACATCCGCCCGAGGATTCGTGCGAACGGCTTCAGTAGCGGCAGCATGATGGCAGCGCCCAGCAGATTGAAAAGAGTATGGAAGATGGCCAATGACATGGCGACGTTGGTTTCCAGGTCCAGCCAGTCTGTTACCGAGGCAACGAGCCAGAGCATTAACGGTAGTATCAGTATGGCAATGGCCCCGGTGACCAGATTGAAGATAACATGGCCAACGGCCAGGCGCCTGGCGTTTGCCGTTGCCTTGAGTACGGCGATAGCCGCTGTGGATGTGGTTCCGAGATTGGCGCCGATCACCGCCGCTGCCGCATCCTGAAGTGAGAGCAGATTGCTGGCGGCGGCACTGAGGATGATGGCCAGGGCCGCGCTGGAGGACTGGGTCAGAACGGTCGCCAGAAACCCGAACAAAACGAATAAAGGCAGTATCAGCCCCTGGCCCAGGAAATCAGAACTACCAAGACCGACGGTCAGCTGGTCCAGGGAGTCCTTCAGTACCGAGAGACCCAGAAAGAACAGTGCAAATCCCGCCAGAGCTTCCCCCAGAGACTGGTTTCTCTGGCCCCGGCTGAGCAGTTTCATGGCCACACCCGCAGCCAGCAGAGGCATGGCGAAGGCTTCGATCCTGAATCCGAAACCAACAAGGCTGACCAGCCAGCCGGTCATGGTGGTGCCCACGTTTGCGCCAAAAACCACGCTTAGTGAGTGGCTCAGGCTCAGCAATCCGGCGTTCACAAAACCGATGGTGGCAACCGTCACGGCACTGGAGGACTGGACGATGCCAGTAATAAGCACGCCGGCGCCGAAACCCCTGAGGGGCGTGCGAGTCCAGTGCCCGAGCATATGGCGCAA
>JAXHUV010000354.1:0-1876 GCA_034189445.1 Pseudomonadota bacterium | reverse complement strand
CCGCTTGAGGCGGACGGCCCCACGACTGGGGCACACCAGTAATACCAATGCCGATGACCGTTTTGGCAACCAAACCGGACGGCGAAGTTTCCGGCCTTGGCCATCACCAGAGTGAGCGGGCCTTGCAGCCAACCCTGATGCCAAGGCCTTTGCACGACGCCAACCCAAAACTCACAAGGGCCTGGCCATTAACGCCGCTCAGCACGCGCGGCTACGGAATGGAGGCGGAGCCGCAATGTAGTAGACGTCGCCGTGCCTGGCCTTGTTAGGGCCTCTGAATCGGGATAGCATAACCGTATCGCCACTCGCGGAGGCACCATGACTACTGAAACATTAGACCACCTACGCACACAGATTTCGACTCTCTCAGAGTCGGAACGTGCAGCGCTGGCTCGGGAGCTAATAATGAGCCTGGACGGCCCCCGTGACGACTCAGTCGAGCAGGCCTGGAACGAGGAAATTGTTCACCGCGTGTCGAAAGTCAAAAGCGGAAAGGCCACGCTACTCAGCCGTGAAGAATTTCGATCAAAGATGAGAAAGAGGTTAGGCCAGTAACAGTGCGAACGGTAAGGATACTGGAAGAGGCCTCGCAGGAAGCAATAGAGGCGGCAGCATGGTACGAACATGAGCAAGCTGGACTCGGAGCCGAGTTTTTTGCTGCTGTTGATGCTGCCATCGATGTTATTGAAGAAAACTTCCTCCCCTTATCACCTCTCCCCGAAGAAGCCGGCGATACCGGTGCAAGACGCCTGATTCTGGAACGCTTCCCATACGAAATAGTTGCCATTGAGATGCCAGAAGAAACTCTAGTCATTGCCGTTGCTCACCACTCCCGAAAACCTGGCTATTGGCTGGGACGCACTAAGCCCTAACGCTGAGGTAGGCGTCGCCGTGCCTGCACTGATTATGTTCTTCTCGCTGTCAGCAGCGCCGACTCAGCCACCCCGAAGAATCAAGGTGGATAAAATAACCGAAGTCATCGGAGGACATTGCGGATCGAGCATCAGTGAGCTCTACACCACAGTATGGACAGCACCTGATTTCGACTGCCGTGGTCCAGAGCGTGTCACCCACTTCCTCAAGGTAATGGTTTTCTTGCAAATCATTCGCTGTTGCTAACCGCTCAACAAATAAACACCACCCCGGATCTTCAGAGTCAAAACGGGCTGCAGCCCAACAAATTGAAACTCCAGCACGTGGCATCTGGACGCAATGATGTATGAGGTTGGACAGGCTATCCATTAATTTCATCCACAAATATCTCCTCTTCGACAGCATCCGCAATGGCGCGATCCAATCTTGCAAGCAAATCCCAGAATGACTCTTCAGGCTGGCGAACTAACATCACAAGACACTGGTCTTCATCAGATGCAGTCGCCGCACAGCGAACCGGCCCAGCTCTGCCAATGGTAATTTCACCCGAGCCATCAATCAGCATTTCAATGTTTTCGAGTTTCATATGACGAAACCTGATTCCTTGTGAACATAACGCTGAGGTAACCGGCGCCGGTCGAGTAGGCCCTGGGAACCGCCCCCAAAGCCTCTCACAGAACCGTACGTGAACCTCTCGATTCATACGGCTCTTGTTATCCAACCGTTACCCGTGATCCTGCCCAATGTGCAAACAGCATCGGGCGTCGCCGACGTAGTCCGTTTACCCTACGGGCAGCCTGTAACAGACCCCTGAGTTTCCGATACTTGCCCATAGCCCATCGGCTGAGCCGCAGATCGAAATGAAACAACACATTCCGAATGTAGCTCCGCCCAAACAGGCCATAGTACTGCATCCAACCCCGCAGGCGTGACTGGCAGAACCGGGCGAACTGCCCCAGCTCCTTTTGCCGCCACCTCCTCCAGGGCCACTCGTTGATCTGCT
>JAXHUV010000353.1:0-1883 GCA_034189445.1 Pseudomonadota bacterium | reverse complement strand
TAACAGCGAGGCAGAGAATCCGGCAGAGGCACCAGTCAGCCGCAGCATGACGCAAACCTACCTGAACGGCAGCGTGTACGAGCGCGGCTTGCTGGTAAACAGCAAGATGACCGACGGCCAGGACAACCCCTGGACCGAATCCACCAAGGCCTACCGGTTTGTCGACATTCACAGTGGACAGACAGTACCACTGGAGGCATTGCCGTCGGTGACCGCGGCCACCATCTTCCCCCAGGTCACTGAAGAGACCACCCGCTTCTACGAGGGGCAGCGCGTTGCCGGCAAATCCACCCGCGTCCGCTACCTGGAATACGACGACGTGGGCAACGTCACCCACCTGATCGACGAAGCTGATAGCGGCGCCGCCGATGACGTGGAAGCGAAGATTACCTACTTCGGGGATGAATCCGCCTGGATCATGGGGGCACCGGAATCCATCCGGGTAACCGGTGCCGGCGGCCTGCTCCGTGAGCGCTTCTCCGACATCGAGCCGGGCACGGGCAACGTGAAAGCCATCCGCCAGACGGTGGAAGAGGGCGAAGCCCGCTACGATTTTGCCTACGACCAGTATGGCAACCTGACCAAAGTGACCGGCCCGCAGAACTACGCAGGAAAGCGTTACGGCCTGGACTATTTCTACGACAACGATGTCCACACCTTTGTGGAGCGCATGAAAGACAGCTTCGGCTATGTTTCCGGCGCCCGCTACGACCACCGCTGGGGCGAGGTAACGGAAACCACCAGCATCAACGGCCAGCGCATCACCACCACCCACGATGCCGCCGGCCGGGTGGAGACCATCACCGGCCCGTACGAGCAGGGCAGTGGCAAGGCCACCATCCGCTTCCGCTACGAGCCCCAGGTCGCACTCGGTCAGATCAACCTGAACCAGACCCTCAACCGGGCGCTGACCCAACACTACGATCCGGAACACCCGAACGATCCGATCGAAACCGTGCTGTTCACCGACGGCCTCAAGCGGGTGCTGCAGACCAAGAAAGACAGCCAGATCGGCAACGGCGTGGACGATCCGCAGGCGGTCATGGTCGCCTCCGGCCGGATCCTCTTCGACCACCTGGGCCGGAGCATCAAGCAGTACTACCCGGTCACCGAACCGGTGGGCAGCGCCCTGCGCTTCAATGCGACGTTCGACCCGATCCCGCCGACCGTCACCGAATACGACGTGCAGGACCGGCCGCTGACGGTCACCCAGCCGGACGGCGCCACCACCGAATTCGACTACGGCTTCGGCACCGACCGTGACGGCCGGCAGCAGTTCCGCACCACCGTCACCGACGCCAACGGTGTGCGCAAAGACAGCTTCCGCGATGTACGCCAGCTGATCACCGCCGTGAAGGAATACAACAAGGGCGGCAGCGAGATCCTCTGGACCAGCTACCGGTACGATCCGCTCAAGCAGATCACCGACGTGTTCGACGCCCGGAACAACCACACCACCGCCGACTACGACCTGCTGGGCCGCCGCACCGTGCTGGCCAACCCGGACACCGGCAAGGTGGTGATGGAGTTCGACCTGGCGGGCAACCTGATCCACAAGGAAACCCCCAACCTGCGGGCGCTGGGTGAGACCATCACATACCGCTACGACTACAACCGCCTGACCGCGATTGAGTACCCGCAGTACCCGGACGCCAACGTCAGCTACGAATACGGCGCCCCCAACGCACCGCACAACGGCGCCAACCGGATCATCCGGGTCACCGACCAGGGCGGCTGGGAAACCCGCCAGTACGGCCCCCTGGGCGAACTGACCCAGAGCACCCGCTACCTGCAATGGAGCGCCGGGCCGGGCGAGCAGTACACCACGAAGTACAGCTACGACACCTGGAACCGCCTGCAACAGCTGGTGTACCCGGATGGCG
>JAXHUV010000352.1:0-1885 GCA_034189445.1 Pseudomonadota bacterium | reverse complement strand
AGCATTAAACTGGGTCATGACCTGCCCTCCTCAATGTGGCTCTGTCTAAAAGGGTGTTTACCCCATCCCCAACGATAACCCACGATCGTTGAGGATGGGCAGGTCAAAACATCATGTCTAGAGGAACTGGTCGCCTACTCCACGGAACACGTCCACAATGGTGGCATCCCCTTTACGGCATTTGTCATCGACGCCAATGGTGTAGTGCTCGGGCGCGGTGTCAATCGCGTTCAGGAACATAAGGATCCGACAGCCCATGCCGAAGTCGAAGCCATTCGGGATGCCTGCCGCACACTCGCGGTCCCGTATCTTCGCGGAACGACGCTTCTGGCATCCGGTGAGCCTTGCGCCATGTGCTACTTGAACGCGATGTTTGCCGGCGTCGATCAAGTGATCTACGTGGTCGACCGGGACGATGCCGCCCGGGCCGGTTTCGACTATCGCAGCTCTTACCGAATGCTGGCCCACTTCCCCGATCAGTGGCCAATGGAAATCCATAAACACACGATTCCCAAAGCGCTTGAGCCATTCAACCTGTGGCAAGAAAAAAGGAGACTGCCATGAATGCCCCAATGGATATTACCCAAGCCGGCCGAAATGCCGCCCCCCTGTTCCGCCCTGACGGCTGGAACCGTACGATCCGCATCGGCGCCGTGGTTCCGCACGCCGATGTTGGGCCGGAGGCGGAATTACAGGCGATGGTAACCGATGACATCACGGTTCACGGCAGCCGACTCTACTTCTCGGCCATGCGTGCCGGAGGCGAGATGGATGAGAAAATCCCCCACGACCCGGTCGCGCTTTTCGCTCAACCGCCTTTTGTCGATGAAGCTGTGGAAAGCCTGGCGGCCTCCCCGCTGGATGCCCTTTGTCTGGCCTTCACCAGTTCCGCCTACAAGCACGGACCGGAGAGCGAGCGGGCACTGATCGAGCGGCTGCGGCCCCGGGTAAGAGGCATTCCCATTACCTCGACCTGCCTCTCGGCCGAACGCGCGCTGGCAAAGCTGGACATATCCCGGCTAGCTGTTGTCAACCCTCCCTGGTTCGACGCCGATCTGGACCAGTTGGGCGCGAACTACTTTGAACAAGCAGGATTTAACGTTGTCCATCACGCTCCCTGCGGACTGCCGAGCGGCCAAAAGTACATCACGCCTCAAAACCTGTACGAATGGATTGCGCGGGTGGTCACCGAGTCCGGCGCTGATGCGGTATTCATCGGAGGCAACGGGCAACGCGCGGTCGGCATTATTGAGGCGGTCGAGCAAACCCTTGGGGTAGCGATGACCACCGGCAATCAGGTCATCCTTTGGGATGCCTTGCGACTCATCAAAACTGACGCTGGCATTAAGGGTTACGGCCGGCTTTTCGGTTGACCACGGACTTAACCCGCACGAGTTATGGCACGTGTTTTTGTATCAGCTTGTCTTTCCGGTTCTTTATGGCTCTTTACCTATCAGTGCGGGTGAAGTGCCATAGGTAGTGTCCATCCAGAAACTAACCCGGAAAATTCACAAAAAAGGCGAACCTTGCTTAACCCATTGATATAATGGGAGTTACACCAATAACGCTTCGGAAGAAGCTAAACAAGGTTCGCCATCTCTGATTCTACCCCAACTCAACTGCGTTTTTCTCCCCTGGACGGCTTTACGGTACGGGCTGATTTCGAAGGCGGGGCGTTGTCATCCGACTTCGGCCCTCTGCTACTGCGAGGCGTTGACCAGCAAATCGGCCTGACCCATCGACTGGCCCGGGCCATTCATGACGGCCGTCATGCCTCCTACATCGATCACTCAATGGAGGACCTGCTGACCCAGCGCATCTTCCAGATTGCCTGTGGCTATGCGGATGCCAACGATGCGAATGCCTTGCGCCGTGACCCGGTGTT
>JAXHUV010000351.1:0-1890 GCA_034189445.1 Pseudomonadota bacterium | reverse complement strand
CTTCAGTGTGACGCGATCCGCCAGAACAACCTTGTCGCCCCCTCGCGGAATTACCCGGTTGTAGTCGGGGAATTTGCCTTCGATGAGTTTCGACGTGAATGTGTATGAGCCCACCGTCGCCCGAAGGTGATTGTCGCCGATGACGAGGGTGACCAGAGTTTCCACATCATCAAGCAACCGAGCCAGCTCCAGAACCCCTTTACGGGGGACGATAACCTGCCGCAACTCCGGGCAATTCGTTGCCAGTTCCAGATCGGCCATCGCCAGTCGGTGACCATCGGTCGCCACCGTCCGTACATGATCCTTGTCCACTTCCAGCAACAGGCCATTCAGGTAATAGCGAACGTCCTGCTGGGCCATGGCGAACGCCGTTGCATCCAGCATCCGGCCCAGTTCTTTCTGCGGCAATTCAACACGGAAGCTCTCGTCTTCATCTTCCACATTCGGGAAGTGCTCCGCTGGCAGTGTCGACAATGTGAAGTGACTGGCTCCGCACCGCAGGTGCAAACGATCGCCTTCCAGCGACAGCTCCATCGGCGTTTCATCGCTGAGGGCCCGGGAAATATCAGACAGTTTGCGGGCCGGAACAGTAATCCGGCCCGGCTGATCCACGTGTACCGGCGTTATTCGCGCCACCAGTTCCACTTCAATATTACTGCCAGTCAGAGTCAGGGTATTGTCCTCGGCCACCAGCAACACGTTGGAGAGCACGGGCATGGTCTGTTTTTTTTCCACCACGCCGGCAATGTTTTGCAGCGGGGTAAGCAGGGATTCACGGCTGATCGTCAGTTTCATGGCACTCAGCTTTCTTTATGTGGGAAGGGTGAATGTTATCCGCCAACGGCCTGCATCAGGTGGTCAGCAGTCTCATAAAATTCTGATAATCCTCGCGGATGCCCGGATCAGTCTCCTGCAATTCCACGATTTTCTTGCACGCATGCAATACAGTGGTGTGGTCTCGACCGCCAAAGGCATCGCCAATCTCCGGCAAGCTGTGGTTGGTCAGCTCCTTGGATAAGGCCATGGCGACCTGACGAGGCCGGGTCACCGTTCGGGTCCGACGCTTGGAGTGCAAATCGGCAACCTTGATCTTGTAGTACTCCGCTACGGTACGCTGAATATTATCGATGCTCACTTGTTTCTCATGCAACGCCAAAAGGTCTTTCAGACTTTCCCGGATAAAGGGCGGCGTGATTTCCGAACCAGTGAAGTGAGCATTTGCTATCACCAAACGCAATGCGCCTTCTAACTCCCGGACATTTGAACGAATCTTCTGGGCGATAAAAAAGGCCGCTTCGCTGGTGAGTTTTACGTTTACCTGATCGGCTTTTTTCATCAGAATAGCCACCCGGGTTTCCAGTTCCGGTGGCTCAACCATCACTGTCAGACCCCAGCCAAACCGGGATTTGAGCCGCTCTTCCATATCGACAATTTCTTTCGGGAATCGGTCGCAGGTCACGATTACCTGCTGACCACCTTCCAACAAGGCATTAAAAGTGTGGAAGAACTCTTCCTGGGAACGCTCTTTGCGGGCAAAAAACTGGATGTCGTCGATCAACAGCGCATCCACGGACCGGTAATAGCGCTTGAATTCATTGATGGCGTTCAGCTGCAACGCCTTTACCATGTCCGCGACAAACCGTTCCGAGCGAAGATAGGCAACTTTGGCCCTGGGATTGCGACGGACAATGTCATTCCCGATGGCATGCATCAAGTGTGTTTTACCCAAACCAACACCACCATACAGGAACAGCGGATTGTAGGCGCCGCCCGGATTCTCCGCCACCTGCATGGACGCGGCCCGCGCCAACTGGTTGGATTTACCTTCAACAAAGGTTTCGAAAGTAAATCCTTCATTCAGAAAACTCCGGTGCTTGATATCACCTTCGA
>JAXHUV010000350.1:0-1894 GCA_034189445.1 Pseudomonadota bacterium | reverse complement strand
GCCACATTACCGCGTGCCCGGCGGATATCCGCCAGCAACAACCAACCCGACCGCTGCAGCCGGGTATTATTTCCGGCCAGGGACAGTCCCTTCAGCGTGAACTGCTCAGCAGCCCCCAGCTGATTGCCCGCCACATAGGCCTCGGACAGTTTGAAATACACCTCGGCGGATCCGGGGGCGATCCTCTGCGCCCGCTCCAGACGGGCGATGGCCCCGGATACGTTGTCTTGCGCCAACAGCTGATCGGCCTCACGCACCAGGCTGAGCGCCGCGGGCGAGAGTCCATCCCCGGTTTCACGATAACTGGGGGAACCGGAGCCGGAAGGTTCCCGGGTTTCCGACGTCGCCTCCGGCTGTTCGCTCTTGCGCCAGACCGGGGCTTCGCTTTCTTCAGTGCCAGTACTGGTTCTGGGTGGCTCGGGCGCCTTGGCCGGCCCGCCACCGGCCGGCACGTAGATTCCCCCGCCCGGGCCGGAAGCACAGCCGGCCAGTGACAGCAACGCAGCAATCAGGGTCGCCCTGAACGAAATACGGTCAATCATTGAAACAGTCCTTCAAACCAGCCCCGGATACGACGTTCCAGATTTCCGGAGCACGAAATTGTTTGTGTGGGTTCACTGCCGGCAATATAAGGCAACAGACGGGCATTATCACAGTATTCGTCTGTCAGTGCCTGCCGCTGTGAATTCACCCAGTGATAATTCACCCCGTCGGGCACCACCGGCGAAAAGCCGTGCTGGGGAACCCGTGCCATGAACCTTGACCACACCGGCAGGGCGCCACTGGCACCGGTCAGCGATGTGGGGCCGTTATCATCGCGCCCGACCCAGGCCACGGCAAGCAGGTCGCCACTGAATCCGGCAAACCAGGAATCCCGACCATCGTCGGTGGTTCCGGTCTTGCCGGCAAGGCTGAGCTCCCGGGGCACTGTGTAGTACGCGGAGCGGCCCGTTCCTTCCCGCATGGTTTCCTGCATGGCATATTGCACCAGGTGAACGGCGGCGGGATCGGCAACCTGCTCAACCTCAAGGCGGTAACGGGATAACGCCACACCGCCGGCATCCGTCACTTCCCGGATCGTACGCAGCGGGGTATTGAAGCCTGAGGTCGCCAGCCCCTGATAGATCTGCGCAACCGTCACCGGGCTCATGGACACCGCTCCCAGAAGCATGGACGGATATCGGGAAATCGGCGTATCCACGCCGAACGCCGTCAAGGTATTTCGGACTTCGTCCACGCCGATATCAAGCCCGACGCGGACGGCCGGAAGGTTATAGGAGTGGGACAGCGCCTGATGCAAGGGCACTTCGCCCCGCTCCCTGCCATCGTAATTCTTGGGCTTCCAGCGTTTGCCATCGTCGAATTCCAGGGTAAGGCTCTTATCCAGCACCGGCGTGGTCAGGGTATACCTTTCCGGCTCCTGCAAGGCAGACAGATAGATAAACGGCTTGATCAGCGACCCGATGGGGCGGTTGGCATCGAGCGCCCGGTTAAATCCGGCGAATTGCGGGTCCCGGCCACCGACCAGTGCCAGAACTTCCCCGGAATCCTTCGTGGTCACCACAAGAGAGGCCTCCAGCGCTTTGGCGTTCTGCCCGCCACCGAGCCTCGGGAGGGTATCGGTTACCGCATACTCTGCCGCGTACTGGATAGCGGGGTTCAGGGTAGTGAAGATTCGCAGACCTTCACTGCGGAGATCCTCTTCCTTGTAATCACGGGCAAGGTGCCGTCTGACCAGATCAATATAAGCGGGGTAGCGATTTTCCGAGTAAGACGGGCGTTCACTGACGCCCAGGGGCAGTCCACGGGCCCTGGCCGCGCGGCCAGGTTCAATCAGACCGGCCCGCTCCATTTCAGAAATAACCAGGTTTCGCCGCTCTGTTGCACGCTCTGG
>JAXHUV010000035.1:0-15680 GCA_034189445.1 Pseudomonadota bacterium | reverse complement strand
CGATGCCTTGGCGAATGCCGTGAGCTGTTCGTCGCAGGAATAGCCGCTGCCATCATCAAAGAGGGGGTTGAGAGTGTAGTAATCCTTTACCGCATAGAGGCTTCCGGAGAATCCCGGATAGTGGAAAGGATTGAGATAGACCCAGTTGAAATTCATTCCGGCGATACGTGGCAGTTCTGCCTGCCAGTCGGCGGTGGTGCCGGCGAGGAGCGGAAAAAGGTTGTAGATACGCGGCCCTGATCCTTCGGGTTTCATGATTGTCCTTGCTTCGTACAAACGTGGAAAGGAAGCTAATCCGATGGCCTCTGCCTATACGTATATAAGCGACTGCAGCATCCGTCAAGAGGATTTGCCCCTTGATTACCGGACACCCGATGAGGTGTACTATCGTTAATCTGTACCCAAGCTATCTTAACTCGCAAAAGACGCCATTTAACCATCGGTCGGCAGAACGTCAGGTCTGGGCGGGGAAGATCCGGCTTTCGAAGGCCGATATCGGATGGTCAGCGATTCTGCTTGAGAACGGTATGTATTACCCGATCATTTTCGAAATACACCACAAAATCCTGATAGTGCCACTGGGTAATGGGAGGTTGACCCACCGGCCCCCGAATTTCCAGAGGCGCACCCCAGGAGGCTCTCACCGAGTCCTGGCTCATGCCGGTGCCGGGAAAATTCGCATGGTCGCGATTTGCCTGGGTGCCTACCGGTACCAGAACTTGTTCTGCCAGCGCGGAAGCGGGCGGGAGCAGGGTTATTGTGGCGGATACAGCCAGGGCGCCGAGCAGGATTCTGTGTTTTCTCATTGATCAATCTCCATAACAACTGTCGTCCCCAAAGGGTGACTCCTTCGGACATGGATAAAGCGTAATATCCGAAAAAGACTGGCAAAAGTCACCCGTTTGTCTTCAGTTTACTCTTTTTGACGCTGTCGAATCTGCCACCGCATCACATGTCGTGCGATTTGCTGGCGATCGCCGTCATCAATCCGGACAAATTCGGTGTGGACCCTTGCCCCGCCTGAGGCGTCGGGATGCACTTCCAGCACCCGGGCAGTAGCCTGAGGCTGGAAAAGCTCTGGCGGAAGTGTCATGCGAACGGCAATCCGATCCCCCGGTTGCCAGGCAGGCGTACTGCTTGAAAATGACAGGCCACCCTCGCTCAGGGTGACATCCTGCCAGTCGTCCGGTTGCAACGGATTTTGCTCAAAGGCCATAATGCGCGCAAGCGTATCCAGCTTGCCGTTCAGGGATTTGATCAGTCCGGTAAGCAGCCGGTCTCGTTCGGCAAGGCTGGCGAGTTGCGACTTCACGTCCTGGTCCAGTCGCCTGAACTCCGCTTTCAGGCTTTCAAGATGGTCTCCGTCAAACGCATCTGCATCCAGGGGTGTACCGGGCGCCAGCTTGCGGATCTCCAGGCCGATCCGGTTTTCAATGCGGAAAAAGTCCCGGCGCTCGGGTGAATAATCCGCCGGTTCGCTGGGGGTGTCGGATGACTGCATCTTGGCTCCGGAAAACAGACTTTTTATTGGCACAGAACAGTTTAGCAGTTTCCCTCGGTGCTGGAAGGTAGCCGGGAAAACCAGATCACGACAGACCTGAAGGTAGCAACGGGCACCTCTTCATGTTCAGACCCTTATCGTTTTACATAGGCTTGCGGTACACGGCCGCCAAGCGCCGCAATCACTTCATATCCTTTATTTCCCTGACCTCGATGATCGGGCTGATGCTGGGAGTTGCGGTTCTGATCATCGTGCTGTCCGTCATGAACGGCTTCGACCGGGAGCTCAAGCAAAGAATTCTCGGGATGGTGCCCCATGCCACGATCCAGGGCGCCGGCCCCCTCGACGACTGGCAATCGGTAGACGCGAGGGTGCAGCAACATCCCCGGGTGCTGGCTGCGGCCCCGTTCATCCAGGGCCAGGGCATGGTCACCGGTGGCGGAAATGTCCGTGGGGTTATGTTGAACGGTATTTTGCCGGAAGAAGAGCGCACGGTATCCATCATTGAGAATCATATGATCGAAGGCGGGCTCGATGATCTGGTTTCCGGCGAATTTGGCATCATCATCGGTCGCTTGATGGCGGCCAGTCTGCGTCTTCAGGTGGGTGACAAGGTGACCGTGGTGCTGCCGGAAGCCTCGGTGACGCCGGCAGGGGTTCTGCCAAGGCTCAAGCGTTTTACGGTCAAGGGCGTTTTTAGTGTCGGGGCCGAACTGGATGGTAACTACGCCCTGATTCACATGGATGATGCAGCCAAGCTCATGCGAACCGGGGGCAAGGCCGAAGGTATCCGCCTGCTGGTGGATGACCTGTTTGCAGCTCCAAAGGTGTCGCAGCAGGCCGCTGAGGCCCTGGGTGGCCGATATTACGTATCCGACTGGACTCGCACCCATGGCAACCTGTTCCAGGCCATCCGCATGGAGAAAACCATGATCGGCCTGCTTCTGATGTTTATCGTCGCTGTTGCGGCCTTCAATATTGTCTCCACCCTGGTGATGGTGGTTACTGATAAAACCGGGGATATCGCCATCCTCAGGACCATGGGAGCGACGCCGGGCCGGATCATGCGTATTTTTATTGTTCAGGGGGCGGTCATCGGACTTTTCGGAACCATCATCGGCACGGCGCTGGGCGTTTTCGGAGCACTCAACGTCAGTGCCTTTATCGCCTGGCTGGAGGGGGTGCTTGGCCACCAATTCCTGAGCGCGGACGTCTACTTTATCAGTTACCTGCCATCCCAGTTGCAATGGCAGGACGTTTTCATCATCAGCTGCGCTGGCCTTGCGATGAGTCTGCTGGCAACCATTTACCCGGCCTGGCGGGCCTCAAGGGTGGATCCGGCGGAGGCGTTGCGCTATGAGTAAGAAACATTCCGCCATGGCGCATTCCGCTCTGGTTATCGACTGTCGTCAGGTGACACGGACCTACAACGAAGGCCTCGGAAAACTGACGATTTTTTCAGACATCTCACTGGAAGTTGCCCAGGGCGAGACTGTTGCCATAGTGGGAAGCAGCGGTGCCGGGAAAACAACGCTGCTGAATCTTCTGGGAGGGCTCGACAAACCGTCCTCCGGCCAGATCTCCATCTGTGGTGAGTATATCCATCGGCTTTCCGAGGCGCGGCGCGCCCGGTTCCGTAATGCCCATCTGGGCTTTGTCTATCAGTTTCATCACCTGTTGCCGGAATTCACCGCCCTGGAGAACGTTATGATGCCCTGTGTATTGGGCGGTATGGCGGTGCCGAAGTCGCGGGACAAGGCAGGCAGCCTGCTGGAGCGGGTTGGCCTTGCCGAACGGCTGGATCACAAGCCCGGCGAGTTGTCCGGAGGCGAACGCCAGCGGGTGGCCATTGCCCGGGCACTGGTAAACGAGCCGGATTGCGTACTGATGGATGAGCCGACCGGTAATCTGGATGAACACACTGGCGAGGGGGTACAGGCGCTGATCGAGTCCCTGAGGGATCAGTTGGGCATTGCTTTTGTTATGGTCACCCATGACATGAAAATGGCCCGAAGCCTCGGACGGGTCATGCGGCTTGAGCAGGGTCGCCTGATTCAGGAAGTCTGATCAGCGGTCCGGCGGCGCTTCAGGCGGCCTGGGGCGACTGGTTCGCCGCCTCTGCCAGTCAGACCGGATTTTCCGGCGCCAGAGATACTGGATGATCAGATAGGCAAGGCAGGCCGAGGCTGTTGCGACTATCAGGGACCCAAGGTAAAGAGGGAGACCGATGTCCAGCATTTGCTCGCTGATCCAGGACCACGACAGCTCGAACTCGAAACTGAGCACCGGACGGCCCAGGACCCAGGCCCCGACTTTGTAGTTGAAATAGAATATCGGCGGCATGGTTAACGGGTTGCTGATCAAGACCAGAACCACTGACAAGGGCAGATTGGCATTGAACCAGACGGCGCAAAAAGCGGCCGCCAGCATCTGGAAGGGCATGGGAATAAAGCAGAGCCAGATCCCGATCAAAAAAGCCCGGGCGACACTGTGGCGATTGATGTGCCACAGGTTCGGTTCATGAAGAATATCGCCCAGAAAGCTAAGCGACTGCATCTTTTGCACCTTCTCTGGTGAGGGCAAATAGCGTTTCATGAACTTCTTTGGCATTGGAAGTTCTGCCTTTAAACGGAGTTAATATACCGGCTCATCGGATGTCGCCGGTGTTCGTGACCTACAGGAGGACAAGGATTGTCCGGAAGTATTAACCGACAGGTGTGCTCATATCGCAATTCCGGTTCCGCGATAGTGGGCATTATCGCCTTCTCTTGTGGTGTTATCTTACTGTATTGGTTGTCGATACTGCCACCTCCCGAATGGTTGGTCGCAGCAATACTTCTGCTTGCTGTCGGCCTGTGCTGTCCGTTATCGCCCGTGATCTACCGGTTAATGGTTTTCGGTCTTGGCCTTGTTATCGGGCTGGCCTGGGCCTCCTGGCATGCCGGCGACCGGCTCTCGGCCGCCCTTCCGGCCAGCCTTGAGAAAGAAAGCCTGTCGGTCTCGGGATACCTGTGTGACATTCCTTCTCCAGGAAGTTTCAACAGCTTACGTTTCAGTTTTTGTGTCACTCAATGGCACAACCTTCCCATCGAAGCCGGGCAGGAAGCAAGGATGCCCGAGCTGCTCCGGTTGTCCTGGTATGGTCACGGGAACGACCCGCTTCCAGGTTCCGGATTACGGCTGGAGGTTGTTCTCAAACGTCCCCATGGCACTCTGAACCCCGCCGGCTTCCGCTATGAGAACTGGCTGTTCCGGAAAGGTTACCGGGCTACCGGAAGCGTCCGCGGTGTGCAGGCCGACCCGAGCATCGAGTGTTTACTGCGCTGTCATTACCATAAGCTGCATCTTGCCCTGAGTAACTGGAGCGAAGAACGGTTTGGTGATGCCAGGCACTTCCCGTTGGTTTCCTCGCTGTTGACTGGCCATCGTGGCCACATGGAACAGAAACACTGGGATGTACTCAAGGCGACCGGCACCATTCACCTGGTGGCCATCTCGGGCCTGCATCTTGGTCTGGTCGCTCTGGGTGCCGGTTTCCTGTGTAGGCGCCTGTTGCTGGCGCTGCCGGCGGCAAGTGTCAGCGATCGAGCCAGACGCTGGATCGTTTTTGTCTCGGTGCTTCTCTGTTGCCTGATTTATGCTCTGGCAGCCGGATTTACCGTTCCGACCCGTCGAGCCCTGGTTATGGTGGTTGTCGGTGGATGGCTGGTTCTCATGGGCCGTCAGGCCCCGGTTTGGCAGGCTTTCCTGGCTGCACTGGCGGCGGTTCTTGTACTGGATCCGTTTGCCCCCCTGGATCAGGGGTTCTGGCTTTCATTCATGGCCGTTGCCGTTCTGATCGCAGTGTTTTCGGGGCGGCTTGCGGGAACCGGATCGGTGACGGGACTCGTGCTCGCCCAGCTTGCCGTTTTTGGTGGTTTGTGGCCGGTCCTTGAAATCTTTGGGCAGAGCCAACCCCCGGTAGGGCTGGTGGCCAATCTGGTGGCGATTCCCTGGGTATCCCTCGTCGTGATGCCCTTACTGGTTACCGGCGGACTGGTCACTGCTCTTGTTCCTGACGCCGCCCGGTTGTTTGTGCCGCTTTTTGATCTGACCCTGGGCGTGCTTTGGGACGGTCTGACATGGTTCGCGGAGTGGCCGGCGCCGGACATTACCGCCAGTGTTCCGGAGGTTGTTGGCTGGGCATTACTTACCGTCACGCTTGTATTCACGCCGTTTGCCAGGTTCCGTCTTGTTGCTGCCCTGTTGGCAGGGGTGTGGCTGATGTACCCGGAGCCAACGTCGGTAAAAAATCCGTACCTGACCATGCCTGAAATACGGGTATGGGATGTTGGTCAGGGCCTGTCGGTTCTGGTTCGCCAGGGGCATGAGGTTCTGGTCTACGATACCGGCCCCGCCGTTCCGGGCGTGTTCTCGGCGGTCGAATCGACCCTTCTGCCCAATCTGGAAGCCGAGGGCATCAGGCGGATTGATACTCTGGTGCTAAGTCACGCCGACAGTGATCATGCCGGAGGTGTATCGGAACTGACCCGACAGATTGAAATCGGGCGTGTTATCGCGGGCGAGCCTGCCGCGGTCAGAGGGCAGGTTGCTGATGTGCCGGTTTCTGTCTGTAAACAGCCTGGGCAGAGGCTCGGCGACCTGGTTCTCGAGTACTGGCAAGGGGAAGGTGCGACAGAAGGTAACGATGCGTCTTGTGTGGTACGCATCTACCACCCCGAGTCTGGCACCGAATGGCTCCTGCCGGGGGATATTACCGACCGTATGGAAGCCCGGTATCTGGCTTATCTCGCTGTTCGCGAGGATTTCCAGGAGCCGGTTACCCGGGTGCTTGTCGCGCCTCACCATGGCAGCAAAACGTCATCGTCCCAAGCCTGGGTCAGGGCGTTGAAGCCGGACCGGGTCATCTATACCGCAGGCTATCGCCACCGGTATGGCCATCCCCACCCGACGGTAACCGCCCGCTACGCCGGGATCGGAGCGGTTTCGCTGAACACCGCCTGTTCTGGCAGCATAGTGATGACCATCGTCAACAACCAACTGGTGTTAAAGGAAATGCGCCATGGCTCGCCGTTCTGGATCGGCGGCCCGGGACTTGCCCGTGACCAATGTAAAATACCGTGACATTGCAGGTGTGGCCTCCACCGGTAGCTATGCTAAAGTAGCGCGGCTTGCAAACAATGAGGGAGACCAAGCGTGTTCGAGCTGTTGAAAGCCGGTGGCATTCTGATGGTGCCAATTGTTGCCTGTTCCATTCTGGCTCTGGCCATCATTCTGGAACGTTTCTGGACCCTTCGCGTTTCCAGGATAGCGCCACCCCAGACCATTAGCGAGTTATGGCGCTGGATCAAGAAAAAAGAACTCAATAGCCGGAAGCTGAAAGCCCTCCAGGGCTCCTCACCCATGGGCAGGATTCTTGCCAGCGGGCTGCTCAACGCCAAGCATGGCCGTGAAATCATGAAAGAGAGCATCGAACACGAGGCCAGCCAGGTCATTCACGATCTGGAGCGCTTCCTGAACCCTCTGGGAACGATAGCGACCATTACCCCGCTGCTGGGTCTGCTGGGCACGGTTATCGGCATGATCAAGGTGTTTGCCGAGATCCAGCTGACCGGGGTTGGCGACGCCGGTAACCTGGCCGGCGGCATTTCCGAAGCGCTGACCACCACGGCCGCTGGCCTGAGCGTGGCTATCCCGGCGCTGATCTGCCACCGCTATTTTATCCGACGGGTGGATGAGCTGGTTGTCGGCATGGAACAGGAAGCCATCAAGCTGGTTGAAATCGTACACGGAGACCGCGAAATCGACGTGGAAGGAGCCTGAACGCTGTGAAGTTCAAGCGCCAGAGAAGCCAGGAAGTCGGGGTAGACCTGACACCACTGATCGACGTGGTGTTCCTGCTGCTGATTTTCTTTATGGTTGCCACAACCTTTACCCGGGAAAGCCATCTACAGGTCGAGCTTCCCGAGGCCAGTGGTGATCCCGTGCCGGCCTCGGAAGTGCGGCAGATCGACGTGGTGATCAATGTCGAGGGGCAGTACATCCTGAACGACAGGACATTGGTCAATAACCGGCGTGAGACCCTTGAACGGGGTGTGCGTGAACTGGCTGACGGCGACAACTCGCTTCCGTTCATCATTACCGCTGATGCCCGCACCCCCCATGAGTTTGTGGTTCGTGCCATGGATGTTGCCGGGCGCCTTGGGTTCGCCAGGCTCAGTATTACCACTGAGCGGGAGGCTGAGAGCCAGTGAGGGTTTCCGAGCCTTTATCTCACCCCTCATCTGTCTTGCCGGCAGGCAGCTGGGAAACCTACAAACGCCTGCTCGCCTATGTGAAGCCCTTCCTGCTGGCATTTTCCCTGGCTGTTTTCGGTAACATCATCTATGCCGGTGCATCGACCGGGATGGCGGCAGCCATGGAGTACGTCATTGCGGCCATTGAGAACCCCACCGAGCAGAACCGCCTGATACTCACGCTGGTCATTGTGGGGGTGTTTGTATTCCGGGGCCTGGGCACCTTCCTGAGCCAGTACTT
Source organism: Pseudomonadota bacterium (assembly GCA_034189445.1). GTDB lineage: Bacteria > Pseudomonadota > Gammaproteobacteria > Pseudomonadales > Oleiphilaceae > Marinobacter. The sequence continues at coordinate 7,642 of JAXHUV010000035.1, read as the reverse complement.
CATCAGTTATGTCGGTCGCCGGGTCATCAACGCGCTACGCAATGACGTATTCGATCGCCTTATAACATTGCCCTCCCGCTATTTTGATGACAATGCGGCCGGACGCCTGGTCTCCAAGCTCACCTTCAACGTGGAACAGGTGGCGGAGGCGACGACCAGCGCAGTGACCATCACCCTCCGCGAAGGCCTGACCATCGTCGGTCTGCTGGGTTACATGTTCTACACCAGCTGGAAACTCACCCTGATTTTCCTGGCGGTGGGGCCGCTCATTGCCGCGGTCGTCAGCTACGCCAGCAAACGTTTCCGCAAGATCAGCAGGCGTATCCAGGGCTCCATGGGCGATATAACCCATGTGGCCTCGGAATCTATTACTGGCTACCGTGTTGTTCGTGCCTTTGGTGGTGAGGATTATGAACGGCAACGTTTTCATGAGGTTAATAATAAGAACCTCAAGCAAAGCCTGAAGATGGCATCCACCCAGGCCATCAGTGTTCCGGTGATTCAGGCACTGGTGGCCATCGCCATTGCCGGACTGGTCTGGATGATGCTGGCACCGGAAATCCGGGGCGAAATGACCACAGGGCAGCTGGTGGCCTTTATAACTGCCGCCACCACCATGGCAAAGCCGATCCGCCAGGTCACCTCGGTCCATGCCAAAATCCAGAAAGGTGTTGCCGCGGCCTACGACGTTTTCGAAACCATCGATGAGTCCCCGGAGCAGGATCCGGGCACCTACTCTCCAGATCGTGTTGCAGGCAACATTGAGTTTGATGAGGTGGCGTTCCGGTACCGTGACCAGCTGGACAACGTTCTTGAAGGCATTTCACTCAGCATTCCCGCGGGGCAGAGTGTGGCCCTGGTCGGACGCTCCGGTAGCGGCAAATCCACGCTGGTGAGCCTGTTGCCAAGGTTCTACGAGTATACCGGCGGCGACATCCGGATTGATGGGCATTCGCTGCGGGATTTTTCCCTGAAGGCCCTGCGAAAACAGATTGCGCTGGTAACGCAGAATGTCATCCTGTTCAACGATACCATCGCCGCCAATATTGCCTATGGTGCCTTAAGGGACTGCAAGCCCGAAGAAGTTCGTGAGGCCGCCGCCAAGGCCCATGCTCTCGAGTTTATAGACCGTATGCCCGAAGGCTTTGACACCATGATCGGCGATAACGGTGTCCTGCTCTCTGGTGGCCAGCGGCAGAGGCTCGCCATCGCCCGGGCACTGCTCAAGAATGCCCCGATTCTGATCCTTGATGAGGCAACATCGGCGCTGGATACCGAATCCGAACGCCACATTCAGGAGGCGCTGGAGGCGGTCATGCAGGGGCGCACCACACTGGTTATTGCTCACCGGCTGTCTACCATCGAGAAAGCCGACAGGATTCTGGTGATGGAAAATGGCCGAATCGCCGAATCCGGCCGCCATGACGAACTCCTTGCCGCTGGCGGCGCCTACGCTCAGTTGCACCAGATACAGTTCAGCGAGCAGTCATGAGCGTGGTTCAATCCGCCATGAGTTCGCTGGTTGAACGTCTCTGGTATGGTAGTAAACGGCCCCTGGGTTTTCTGGCACCGCTGTCGTGGTTGTACCGAAGCATCGCGGATGTCCGTCGCCGCACTGCCTGGGAGGCACGGAATGCTTCGCTTGCCGTTCCGGTCGTCGTGGTTGGCAATATCACCGCCGGTGGAACCGGCAAGTCGCCGCTCACCGCCTGGCTGGTCTCTGAACTGGCATCCGCTGGCTGGCGGCCGGTCATCCTCAGCAGGGGGTATGGTGGTGATGCCGGCCAATACCCGCTGGAAGTGGCGGCAGATACCAGCCCGGCCCAGGCCGGTGACGAGCCGGTCATGCTGGCGCTCAGCACCGGTTGCCCGGTAATTGTTGATCCCCGGCGTCGACGCGCTGCCGATTACGCCCTTGAGAAGAATCTTGGTGATGTGCTGATCTGCGACGATGGTCTGCAACACTACAAATTGCCCAGGGATCTGGAGCTCGCGGTATTCGATGGCCAGCGGGGCATCGGCAACGGCGCCCTGATCCCGGTCGGCCCACTGCGAGAGCCGGTTTCGCGACTCGCTTCCGTGGATTTTGTTATCGTAAATGGCAAGGAGCTTTCGGAGCAGGCTCTGGAGAGTTTTGCCGGTGTCGACCACCCGGCCATCTATTCCATGGTTCTTGAGCCCGCAACCCTGGTTCATCTGAAAACGGGGGCTTTCGGGCCTGTCGGGGATCTCAAGGGGAAAGCTGTGAGGGCAGTGGCCGGGATTGGCAATCCGGCCCGGTTTTTCGATACCCTCAGGGCCCTGGGCGCGGTGGTTATCGAGACGGCCTTTCCGGATCACCATCGGTTCCGCCCGGAGGATCTGAAAACCGACACCGGTGAGTTGCTTGTCATGACGGCAAAGGACGCGGTGAAATGCCGGGAGTTCGCGCCCGAGAATGCCTGGAGCCTGGTGGTTGAGGCCAGATTGCCGGAGCCGTTCCGGGATGCGTTTCTGGCCCGGGTGCGCCAGTGTTCCGAGCCTCTAACTTCGTGCTATCAAGTGAGTAAGCAAGATGGATAAAAAACTGTTGGCGATGCTGGCCTGTCCGGTCTGCAAAGGTGATCTGAAGCTCAACGCGGACAGAACCGAACTGGTCTGTTATCAGGATGCCATGGCATTCCCGATCCGCGAGGGGATCCCTGTTATGTTGGCCACGGAGGCCCGGACTCTGTCCACAGATGAGCGCCTGCACAAGCGCTGAACCCAAGTTCATCAGGGTAGTTACGTCATGTCTTTTACCGTTGTGATTCCGGCCCGCTACGCCTCCAGTCGCCTTCCAGGCAAGCCGCTGGCGGACATTGCCGGCAAGCCCATGATCCAGCACGTCTGCGAGCGTGCTGCGGAAAGCCGGGCAGACCGGGTGGTTGTGGCTACCGACGACGACCGAATCCGTACCGCCTGCGAAAGTTTTGGTGTCGAGGTGGTCATGACCTCTCCCAATCACGTCAGCGGCACTGACCGACTCGAAGAAGTAGCTCGGGCACTTGGTTTCGAGGCGGACCACCGGGTGGTCAACGTGCAGGGTGACGAGCCTCTGATCCCGCCGGAACTGATCAATCAGGTGGCCGACAATCTGGAATTGTATCCGGAAGCCGCCATTGCCACCCTATGCGAACGCATTCATGACCCGGAGCAGGTCTTCAACCCCAACGTGGTCAAGGTGGTGTTCGATCACCGGGGGATGGCGCACTATTTCAGCCGGGCGCCGATTCCATGGGCCAGGGACCAGTGGCGGGAGGGCACGCCGCTAACGGGCGTGGATAACTCTCTGCCGGACAACATCGGGTATTTCCGGCATATCGGTATCTACGGTTACCGCGCTTCGGTCCTCGGCGAGTTTGTCAATTGGGCATCCGCTCCACCAGAGGTTGCCGAGTCCCTGGAACAGTTGCGGGCGCTCTACAACGGCGCCCGGATCCACGTGGATGTGGCTGCCGTGAATCCGCCAGGCGGTATTGATACGCAAGCTGATCTGCAACGGGTCCGGGGGATTCTGGCTTGAGTCAGCATCCGGAGATCCGGGAAAACGTTGAGCTGGAGGCACTGAACACGCTGCACCTGCCGGCCAGGGCCCGTTTTTATGTGGAGGCTCACAGCGCGGACGATCTGGCCCGGTCTCTGGACTGGGCTGCGTCCCAAGGCCAGGAGGTCTTGATTCTTGGTGGCGGGAGTAATCTGGTGTTCGCGGGTGACTTCGTGGGACTGGTGGTCCGTCTGGTCATTCGTGGACGCCGCTGGGAGCACATGGAAGATCACAGGGCCACCCTGGTGCTCGGCGCTGGTGAGAACTGGCACGAGGCGGTTCTTTATGCGGCCCGTGCCGGTTATCGTGGCATCGAGAATCTGGCACTGATTCCCGGAACCGCTGGTGCCGCTCCGGTTCAGAATATCGGTGCCTACGGGGTCGAGCTTTGTGATTGTCTGGAATCTGTTACCGCATTGGACCGCAAGACTGGCGAGCTGGTTATTCTCGAGAATGCACAATGCCGGTTTGCATACCGCGACAGCCTGTTCAAACAGGCCCCGGGGCGCTACGTGATCACCGAAATACGTCTCGGTCTGTCCCGGTCACGGCCCCTGGTGCTGGGGTATCGGGATCTTCAGGAGCACCTCGGCGGCACATCGGAAACCGTCCTTGATCCTCTGCATGTGGCGGAGGCCATTATGGCCATCCGGCGACGCAAGCTGCCAGATCCGGACATCATTCCGAACGCCGGGAGTTTCTTCAGGAACCCGGTGGTGGATAGCGCAACCTTTGAATCTCTCAGGGAACAGAACTCCGATATCGTGGCCTATCCCCAGGAACAGGGCGTCAAACTGGCAGCGGCCTGGCTGATCGATAAAAGTGGCTGGAAAGGGTTCCGGAATGCCCGGGTGGGCGTTCATAACCGGCAGGCACTGGTTCTGATTAACCACTCGGGCGGCACCGGCGCCGACATACTCGAGCTTGCGGAGACGATCCGCCAATCGGTGGCAGAGCGGTTCGGGGTAACGCTGGAAATGGAGCCAGGGATCGTGGCTGGCCCAGGAACGGATAATCCCTGACAGTATCCTCTTGCCAGAGTGCCGACAGAGTGCCGACAGAGTGCCGCCAGGAGGTACGCCCGCCAGAGGCGGGCAGGGGTTCAGAGCCCTTTGCGAGGCGAGGCATTGACCAGGAATGGCAGCGCTTCAGCCACCGGAACATCCTGCTTTTCCGCATCTCTTCGGCCCTTGTATTCCAGGGTTCCTGCAGCCAGACCTCGCTCGGACACCACGAGCCGGTGCGGTATGCCGATCAGTTCCATATCGGCGAACTTGACACCCGGGCGCTCTTTGCGGTCATCCAGAAGCACGTCGTAGCCGGCCTGGCGCAGCTGCTCGTAAAGCTTTTCGCCGGCTTCGGCAACCATGGGTGACTTGTGGGCATTAAGGGTGACGATGGCTACCTCGAAAGGCGCAATGGCGTCGGGCCAGATGATGCCATTGTCGTCGTGGTTCTGTTCAATGGCCGCGGCAACAACCCGGGAAACGCCCAGGCCGTAGCAGCCCATCTCCATGATCACGGTCTTGCCGTTCTCATCCAGAACTGTGGCATTCATGGCGGTACTGTACTTGTTGCCGAGTTTGAAGATATGGCCGACCTCAATGCCGCGTCGGATTTCCAGAGTGCCCTTGCCATCCGGGCTGGGGTCTCCTTCAACTACGTTGCGCAGGTCCTCTACACGTTCAAGCACTGCGTCTCTCTCCCAGTTTACCCCGGTCAGGTGGAAACCTTCACGGTTGGCGCCGCAGACAAAATTCGCCAGCTGGGCAGCACTGCGGTCAACGATGACCGGCACGTTGAGCTTTACCGGTCCGATAGACCCGGCCTTACACCCCACGGCCTGTTCAATTTCTTCATCGGTGGCCATGGTCAGGGGCTCGGCGACGCCGGCCAGGTTTTCCGCCTTGATTTCGTTAAGAGTGTGATCGCCACGCAGAACCAGAGCGACCAGACCGGGCTTGTCATCTTCGTCCGCCTCGGCCCTGACCAGCAGAGTTTTTACCGTGGCGGTGGAATCAATGCCGAGGAACTCCGATACTGCCTCGATGGTTTTCCGGTCTGGCGTGGCGACCTCTCTTAACGCCTTGGCCGGGGCGGGGCGCTTGCCGCTCGGGGCTACCGCTTCTGCTTTCTCGATATTGGCCGCGTAATCGCTTTCGGTACTGAACACGATGTCGTCTTCGCCGGAGGACGCGAGCACATGGAATTCGTGGGACGCGTTGCCGCCAATGGCGCCGGAGTCTGCCTGTACCGCTCGATAATCCAGACCGAACCGGTCGAAGATGGCACAGTAGGTGCGGTGCATCAGCTCATAGGTTTCGTTCAGGGATTCCGCGTTCAGGTGGAAGGAGTAGGCATCCTTCATGATAAATTCCCGGGCCCGCATGACGCCGAACCGGGGGCGACGCTCGTCCCGGAATTTGGTCTGAATCTGGTAGAAGTTGGCTGGTAGTTCCTTGTAGCTGCTCAACTCGTTACGGATCAGGTCGGTAATCACCTCTTCGTGGGTTGGTCCGAAACAGAAATCCCGGCCGTGGCGGTCTTTCATTCGCAGCAGTTCACCGCCGTACTGGGCCCAGCGCCCCGATTCCTCCCAGAGTTCAGCCGGCTGAACCGCCGGCATCAGGACTTCCTGAGCACCGCTCTTGTCCATTTCCTCGCGAACAATCCGTTCAACCTTGCGCAGGGTGCGCAGGCCCATTGGCAGCCAGGTATACAGGCCCGCCGCGAGCTTGCGGATCATACCGGCACGTAACATCAACTGGTGGCTGATGATCTCGGCGTCGGCGGGGGTTTCTTTCTGGGTGGCAATCAGGTAGCGGCTTGCTCGCATTGTGTCTTCCGTTTGTAATAAATCTGAAGTGTCAGGATAGAGTGAACAGGCGGCGGCTGGCCCGCCGAAGCCTTATGTGCCGTAAACTGGCTATTCTGGCTATTATTGTACGGAGCCTGTGGCACAAGGTACAGATGAGGACCGGCGAAACCGCGGTCAGAAAAGATAACTCAGGGGCAGTGCGGTACTGTCGATCACCCGGCGGAGCACAAAGCTGGAATGCACGCCGCTGACCCCCTGAATGCGGGTAATGCGGTTCAGCAGGAAATGGTGATAATGGTCCATGTCCGGCACCACCACCTTGAGCATGTAATCGGCGTCCTGACCGGTGATCAGGTAGCATTCCTGTACCTCCGGATACTCGGCGACCTGCTCTTCAAACGCCGCAAAACGCTCGGGCGTATGCCGGTCCATGCCAATCAGTATGATCGCTGTCAGCGACAGACCAAGCTTCTTGTGGTCCAGAATAGTGACGGTTCTGACAATAATGCCAGCATCCTCAAGGGCCCTGACACGGCGCAGGCAGGGTGAGGGCGACAGCCCGACTTTTTCCGCCAACTCCTGATTGGTCAGGGAGCCGTCCTGCTGGATGTGCTCGAGGATTCGGCGGTCCATCTTGTCAACTTTGACGAGGGTTTTCTGAGCTTCAGCCATAAAATTCCACGAATAGCATTTAATAAGCAATTTATAGACTTCAAAATACGCTTTTCCTCCGAAGTTCGCAATCAAATGCCGGCTTTGTCGCGTTATCCTGTGTCTGTTGAGAATTTCATTTCCGAAACCGCAAGGAATTACCCATATGGCTTTCGATCATCACAAATACGTTGCGTTCAAACCTGTTGCCAAAACCGACCGTCGCTGGCCGGACAAGGTCATCGAGAAGGCGCCCACCTGGTGCGCCGTGGACCTTCGGGATGGCAACCAGGCGCTGGTGAAGCCCATGTCTGTTGCCCAGAAAACGCGGATGTTCGAGCTGCTGGTCAAGCTGGGTTTCAAGGAAATCGAGATCGGCTTTCCCGCTGCCAGCCAGCCGGATTTCGACTTCTGTCGCAAGCTCATTGAAGAAAACCGTATTCCCGCGGATGTGAAGATTCAGGTGTTGACCCAGGCCCGCCCTGAACTGATTGAGCGTACCTACCAAGCCCTGGCCGGTGCCGGCAAGGCGATCGTCCACGTCTATAACTCTACCTCCATAGTGCAGCGAGAGCAGGTGTTTGGCCTGGACCGCGATGGTATCCGTG
>JAXHUV010000349.1:0-1895 GCA_034189445.1 Pseudomonadota bacterium | reverse complement strand
CGCCCAGCTCCAGCAGAGCTGCTGCCTTGCCCTGTTTGCTGAGGGCGTAGGGAATGGCCCCCATGATCCGGCAAAGTTGGATCAGGGCCGTGCCAACACCGCCGCTGGCACCGGTAACCAGCACCCGCTCGCCAGCCTTGATATTGGCCGAGGTGAGCATGTGCATGGCGGTCTGGTAGGAACACATCCCCATGGACGCCAGTTCGGCATCCGCCAGCTCGGCATTGGGTATGTGATGAAACTGATCCGCCGGAAGCGCCGCATATTCGGCATAACCGCCATCGGCGCCGTGACCGAAGTAATCGGGCGTGAGGTTGATGTCCCGCCGGTCATTGGCGTAGATGTTGAAATCCAGCAGGCCCCGCTCGCCGATGCGGGACTCATCCACACCATCACCAACGGCCACGACGCGGCCGGCGATATCCGCACCCTGAATCCTGGGAAAAATCAGCGTGGGCTTACCGCCCATCCGGAAGGATGTCATTTCGCCTTTTCTGGTGGGATAAAGCCCTTCCCGGGCTTTGCGGTCGGTGTTGTTCTTCGCCGTTGCCGTGACCTGGACAAGCACCTCTCCCGGGCCAGGTGCGGGAACGGGCACATCCTGGTACTCCAGTTTATCGACATCACCGTGACCGGTCAGAACCATGGCTTTCATGGTGTTCGGAATCATGGGCTGACGACCCTCTCTAGTTGCTAATAGTTGCTGATTTGGCTGATTTGGCTGATTTGAGAGTACCCGAAAATCATAGGTGAGTTGCGAGGGTGTGTCAGGTGGATATTACGGATATCCATTATTTAGTCATTGTCCATCCAGTTGAGAGGCAACTACCAATTGAGCGGCAACTACAAATCGTTACTTGAGGAAGATCAGAGAATTGACTTGCGGCAAGAGTTGGCTTTTGTCAATTTTGTAATCTCCGTGCAACCTGCAATATCCGGCCATGTCGGTCGGACTACACTGTATTCTGAGGGAGACCGAAATGGCAGCCGACCCCATTGTCCTGTTTGATGACGGACACCACAAATGCCTGATGTTCGATTCCCTGGTAACCGGCGAGGGCGTTCAGTCCAACCAGTTCCTGATTGTCGACGGCAAACACGAAGCACTGATCGATCCAGGCGGTGACCTGACCTATACCCCACTGTCGGTGGCCGCCTCGCGCCACATGAACATTCGCGATATGGACTACGTGTTCGCCTCTCATCAGGACCCGGACATTATCGGCGCCATCGACCGCTGGATCGTTCATACCCGCGCCAAAATCGTGACCTCGAAACTATGGGCACGGTTTCTTCCGCATCTGGTTTCCAGCTATGTGACCAGTCAGCTCAGCGGCAGCGTGTACGACCGCATCATCGGCATCCCGGATACCGGCGCCAATGTGCAATTTGGTGAGTCCTACCTGCAATGCCTGCCAGCCCACTTCATGCATTCGGTAGGCAACCTGCAGTTCTATGACCCGGTCTCGAAAATTCTGTTCTCAGGGGATCTTGGCGCCTCAATGGGGGGCGCGGGCGATCATCTGCCAGTAAAGGACTTCGACAAGCACATACCCAGCATGACCGGTTTCCACCGCCGCTATATCGCCTCCCGGAAAGTCTGTCGCCTCTGGGCGAACATGATTCGTGATATGGACGTATCGATGATCGTTCCCCAGCACGGCAAGCGCTTCGAGGGACCGGTGATGGTTGATCGCTTTCTGAACTGGGTCAGCAACATGGAATGCGGCATCGACCTGGTGACCCAGGAAAACTACCGGCGCCCGGTCGATTACGTTTAGGCAGGGGCCAGCAGCCTGTCGGACTTAAGCAATCGTCGCGAGCAAGGTGGGAAAGCGAGCGCAGATTTTCTGGATTTTGAGGCGCATAGTGGTTCTATGCAACGAAAAAGCCGG
>JAXHUV010000348.1:0-1898 GCA_034189445.1 Pseudomonadota bacterium | reverse complement strand
AGACCTGGCAAACAATCTGGCGCTTTGTGTGGAAGACATGGGTGTCATTTTTCCAAATGTTAATGATTTCAGCCAACAAGGATTTACTGTGCTAAGAGTCGGGATTCCAGCAATGCCATGTCTTTTCAAAACACCAGCCAGTGTAAATGTTGCACTACACTGCTGACATGCATGGGGACGCTGACCTGTGTGTGTTAACATGTGTTTTTTCAAAACACCAGCCTGTGTAAATGTTGCACTACACTGCTGACAGGCATGGGGACGCTGACCTGTGTGTGTTAACATGTGTCTTTTCAAATGACCAGCCAGTGTGAATGTTGCACTACACTGCTGACAGGCATGGGGATGCTGACCTGTGTGTGTTAACATGTGTCTTTTCAAATGACCAGCCAGTCTGAATGTTGCACTACACTGCTGACATGCATGAGGGTGTTTCCTTGTGAGCTTTAACTTGCTTCTTTTTGAAGCTGGGATCTTTCTCTTAAATTCTTCAGACTTTTTTTCCTTATTACCAGCCACAGGCATCTCTAGAAGACTGAAGTGTGGATCAGATGTCCTGCAGTGTTCATCAACTGTGCAGTCGTTCAACACAACAAAGGAAGATGATTTAGATTTCAGACCAGCACTGACACTCTGGGCAACAACAGCATTTCTTTCTGGCTCAGCCCTGAAACTGGTTGTTTGAGTGACAAAACTTGTAGCACCGTCACAAAAATTATCCGTTTTAGACTCTGTACTGACACTGGTTGTGTGAGTGACAAAACTTGTAGCACTGTCAAAAAAATCATCTGTTTCAAGTTCAGCCCTGACACTTGTTGTGTGAGTGGAAAAACTTGTAGCACTGTCACAAAAATCATCTTTTTTAGATTCTGTCTTGACACTAGTTGCGTGAGTGGAAAAAATTGTAGCACAGTCACAAAAATCATCTGTTTCTGGCTCAGCCCTGACACTTGTTGTGTGAGTAGAAAAACTTGTAGCACTGTCACAAAAATCATCTGTTTTAGACTCTGTCTTGACACTTGTTGTGTGAGTGGCAAAACTTGTAGCACAGTCACAAAAATCATGTGTTTTAGGCTCTGTCTTAACACTGGTTGTGTCAGTGGCAAAACCTGAAACACTGTCACAAAATTTAACTGTTTTAGACTCTTCCTTTACTCTGATCGCTTCACTGACAGAACTTAATCCATGGGGACATGAATCATCTTCATGTGGCTCAGTTTTCACTCTGGAAGAATGAGAGATGTCACTTGCAGCAGGGTAACATGTACAATACTTGTCTGGCTCACTTTTGATTCTGACAAAGTATGGGGTCATACAACCGTCGTCTTCTTGCTTCAGCCAGGTATCTCGGGTAGTGGTCACAGTTGCTGTGTCTGATGTCTGTCCCTCGTGGATGCTGGTTGAGTTTTCTGTGCTGACATCTTCCCAGACTGGACCTGAAAAATACAGCATTTAAAAACTAAAAATAATGAATAAGCTGCGTGTGGTTACATTTGGGATGTTTGAATTCGCCTTTTCCAATTTCTCCGTCCCTTGTCCAAGAGGAGTGCAGTTTCGACATCGAATCTAGTCTTCTTCTGCCATCGCACCTTGTGTCGGTTCACTGTCCAAGCTGCTCCTGAGCTGAGCTAATGTTTGATATCTTTCGATGTGTGTGTGTGTGTGTGTGTGTGTGTGTGTGTGTGTGTGTGACTGTGTGTGTGTGTGACTGTGTGACTGTGTGTGTGTGCGTGCTTGTGTGTGTGTCGAGTAATTCTGTGTTCAGTTAGTCTTTCCAAGGCACACCTGGGCTGGGCTGATGTTTGATACTTACTTCAGTAAGAGCTCCATGTTGCTGTTTGTTGCGTTGGGACAAGTAGTGTTTTGTTGGGGCAAGTATTTTTGGGCGTGTTAGCATG
>JAXHUV010000347.1:0-1912 GCA_034189445.1 Pseudomonadota bacterium | reverse complement strand
CGGTAGGTCAGCCCGGCACCGCTTTTGCCAACGGTACACAGGGCGGTTTCGCCGGCTACCTGGCCGCGAAGGCCCGCGCCACTCAGTTTTTTTGCTTCAGCCATTGTTGTCTCCCATCTTTATCTTGTTTAGGTCGTCGGATTACGCCTTGGGCTAATCCGACCTACATTTTCAATGCCGGACTCTTTGTAGGTTGGATTAGCCGGAGGCGTAATCCAACAAACCTTATTAGCCTTTACTCTGGTTGAACAACTGGTCCAGCTTTTGTTCGAAATCGTGATAGTTCAGGAAATCGTACAATTCCATCCGGGTCTGCATCAGGTCAACCACGTCTTTCTGGTCGCCCTTTTCCAAAATGTTCTGGTAAACGGTCAGGGCTGCCTTGTTCATGGCGCGGAAGGCGCTGAGCGGATACAGAACCATGTCGGCGCCGGCGTCGGCCAGTTCCTTACGATTGTACAGCGGGGTGGCGCCGAATTCGGTGATGTTGGCCAGGATGGGCACGTCCAGGGCTTCGGAGAAGGCCTTGTAGTGCTCCAGTTCGGTGACGGCTTCGGCGAAGATGCCATCGGCGCCGGCTTCAACGCAGGCCTTGGCTCGCTCAATGGCGGCTTCCAGGCCTTCTTTCTGGAACGCATCGGTGCGGGCCATGATGAAGAAGTCTTTGTCTTCACGGGCATCCACAGCGGCCTTGATGCGGTCAACCATTTCTTCCTGGGACACAATTTCCTTGTTCGGGCGGTGGCCACAGCGCTTCTGGGCGACCTGGTCTTCAATGTGGACAGCCGCCGCGCCGGCGCGTTCCATCTCACGGATGGTGCGGCCGATGTTGAAAGCGCCGCCCCAGCCGGTGTCGATATCAACCAGCAGGGGAACATCCGTAGCAGCCGTGATGCGGCGTACGTCTTCCACCACGTCGTTCATGGTGGTCATACCCAGGTCCGGCAGGCCATAGGAAGCGTTGGCGACACCGCCACCGGAAAGGTAAATGGCCTGGTGGCCCACTTTCTCGGCCATCATGGCGGTGTAGGCGTTGATGGTGCCTACAATCTGCAGGGGCTGATTTTCTTTGAGCGCCTTGCGGAAGCGGGCGCCGGGGCTGAGTTTGCTGGACATGGTGTTGGCCTCTCTGGATTGTTCGTACATTTGTGCGTGAAGTTGATGAAGTTGGGGTCAGACCCCTTTTTCACCCTTGTTCAAATCGTGAGTTCGCCTTCCTCGATCTTTTTCTCTATGTTCTGCCTTGCCGCGTTGATATGGCGTTTCATCAGAAATTCGGCGAGTTCGCCGTCGCGCTGGGCGATGGCCTCGGCGATGCGGCGGTGTTCACCGAGGGCCCGCTGAGGACGCCCGGTGGAGGTGCTTAGACGGTAGCGGTACATCCGTACCATGTAATAAAGATCACCCAGCAGCATCTGGGCAAGTTTGCTATTGCGGCTGCCGGTGGCGATTCTGTGGTGGAAATCGTAATCGCCTTCGGCCTGGTAATAGGCCTGGCCCTGGGCTTCGTCGATCATGCGTTCGTGGCTGTCTAGGGTGGCCCGCAGATCGGCGATTTCCCGGTTCCTCATGCGCTCGGCAGCCTGGCGGGCGGCCAGACCTTCCATGACTTCGCGGATACGGTAGAGCTCCATCAGCTCCGACGCGCTCACTGAAACCACCTTTACGCCGGCATGGGGGCGGCGCACCAGAAGGCCCCGGGATTCAAGGCGGCCCAGCGCTTCCCGAAGGGGGCCGCGAGTGAAGTTGAAACGCGAGCAGAGTTCCAGCTCGCCGATTTTTTCGCCTGGTGCCAGATTGCCCTTTACGATTGCCGTTTGCAGGCAATCAAAAGCCTCATCAGCGCGCGTGTAGGTGGCGGACAGCAACTCAGCCATAGTTTGTCAACAAAATGGGGTTTATTTCGAGAAAA
>JAXHUV010000346.1:0-1914 GCA_034189445.1 Pseudomonadota bacterium | reverse complement strand
GAGCCAGCCCCAGACCAGGATCAGAACGGCGGTTCTGAACGGCTGCTGGATAATGCTATGCATCGGCGGAGAATTCCTCCAGGGATTCCGGTGCCTTCCCTTCCTCGGGGAGCAACCATTCCCAGCCGTCGACCCAGCTGACCCTGACCGGCTCCCCCAGCCGGTAATCGAAGGCCGGATCGTCCTCATCAAAGAACTCACTGGCCAGGACTTCGGTACCATCATTCAAGTGAATCACCGAATCCAGGGTGCTGCCCTTGTAGTTGCGCTCGACAATCTTGCCTGCGACACCCTGTTCATCATCGGGCTCCAGAACCCGGATATCTTCCGGTCGAAGCAGCACTTGCAGGCGCTGGCCTTCGTGAACCGGGAAGTCCGGACAATGCAGGGTTCGTTTGAGGCCAAAGACATCCACTGTGATGGAGCCACCCTGAACCGAATCAACCATGCCCGGGAAAAAGTTGGTCTCTCCCACAAACCGGGCGGTAAAGAGATTGGCCGGCCGCTCGTAGACTTCCCGGGGCGTTCCCAACTGTTGAATCAGGCCATCCTTGAGCACCACAACCCGGTCCGACATCGACAGAGCCTCTTCCTGATCGTGAGTCACGAACACAAAGGTGATGCCGAGTTCCCGTTGCAGGCGTTTCAGCTCAACCTGCATGGTGCGGCGCAGTTTGTAGTCCAGGGCCGAGAGCGGTTCATCCAGCAGTAGCAGCCTGGGCCGTTTGACCACCGCCCGGGCGATGGCAACCCGCTGCTGCTGGCCGCCGGAGAGCTGGTGGGGTTTGCGGCGGGAAAAATCCCCCAACTGAACCATGGCAAGCACTTCATCAACCCGCTGTCGGATCTCGTCCTTCGGACGTTTTTCCATTTTCAGACCATAGGCCACATTGTCGAATACCGACATGTGGGGGAAGAGCGCGTAATGCTGGAATACGGTGTTCAGCGGTCGGTTTTCCGGGGCGGTGTCGGTGAGATCTTCGCCCGCCAGGGTGATGGTGCCCCCGTCGGGATGCTCGAAACCCGCCATCAGGCGCAGCAGGGTGGTTTTACCGCAACCGGAAGGCCCCAGCAGGGTGATGAACTCGCCGTCGTAAATATCAAGATCCAGGCCGTCGAGCACCGGTTTGCCACCGAATTGCTTGGCAAGCTTGCTCAGGGATAGCAGTGTCTGTTTCATCGGCGCCGCCCACAAAAAGAACCACCTATTTTTCCAGAAACCGACACAAACAGAAAGGGGCGCGTATATAGGCCTTGCCCGAGATGTAGTTGGAAATAGTTGGACGCAGAAAGTATCGGTAGTAACGTAATTGTCGCAGCAGCCTGTCGGACTTAAAGCTGATCTACTGCGCCGGTAGGAAAACGGCTCAAATTTCCTGACCTGAAAACCACTTGAAAGGTAGACCAATGAAGCACTTGTTTCTGGTACGCCATGCCAAATCCAGCTGGGCCGATGAATCACTCTGTGACCGGGAGCGACCCCTCAATGCCCGGGGCGAAAGTCAACTGGCACCGCTGGGCAAGGCCCTGAAGGCCGTCGGCGCCCTCGAAGGCGAAATTTACAGCAGTAATGCCACCCGAGCCCTGGCGACCCTTGAGGGCGTCCTCCCCAAGGAGGTTATCCCCGAGCGCTGTCACACGCTTGGCGAGCTTTACACATTTGACTACCAACAGCTGCTGGCGTGGCTGAAACAACAGGGCGACCACTCCCGGATCATGGTTATAGGGCACAACCCCGCCTTATTGGAGCTGGCCCAGTACCTGCTGAAACAACCACCGGAACAACTACCCACCGCAAGCATCATCCACCTTCGGTTTGATATCAAACACTGGCACCAGCTTGGAAGAAACACAGGCAAGCTAGTCACTTTGCTGCCCCCCCAGGATTACAGTTACGCCCATTTTGAAGGGAAG
>JAXHUV010000345.1:0-1917 GCA_034189445.1 Pseudomonadota bacterium | reverse complement strand
CGCCACCTTAAATGGCTAAACGGTAAGGGTCGATACACGCGCCGCCATAACGTTCAGTATTCCCGCTTACCCACAAGGCGTTTCAGCACCTCCGTCAGAAAAGTTCGTCCAGATCGCCCGGCGTCGGTGCCCCCGTGAGCGGCAGTACATGCTGGGAGTCGGCGACGTTGGCAAGCAACCCGTAATCCGGGTTATTGATCAGTTCGCTCTCCTGGCGCTCCTTGACGGTTTCTATGTTTGGTTGCCAACTGAACAATGGTCATAGCAGCTTCGCTCCTTTGGTGTCTGCCCGGAATGTCCGAGCTTTGATACAAAGCTTAGAGGCCACTGCCCAGGCATAAAACCAATATTTATTGATGTTCTTATCAGGCAGACTGCTATGCAACCCTCTCCCCCAGGCCGCCAGCGGCTAACCACCGGCCCGGCACCAAGGAGCCAGGTTGACAGGAAGAGTTCTTATCGGCCATTGTAAAAGCTGGCCTTGGAGTTCTCGTGGGTGTTCAATCGTTCAATTTAGCAGCCTGTCGGACTTAAGCAATCGTCACGAGCAAGGTGGGAAAGCGAGCGCAGATTTTCTGGATTTTGAGGCGCATAGTGGTTCTATGCAACGAAAAAGCCGGGAAATATGAGCCGTTTTCCCACCGGCGCAGTAGATTAGCCTTAAGTCCGACAGGCTGCCAGGTTCAGGAGTCCTTATGAAAGTTATCATTCAGGGTGCCGGTGCCCTCGGTTCAATTTTTGCCGCCCACCTCGTGCGGGCCGGTGCCGATGTGACTCTGCTCGCCAGAGGAGCCAGGGCCGAGCAGCTGCGCAAAGAGGGGGTTACCATCACCGGCCTGCTTGATGCCACTGTTTCAGTACCCGTTGAGACGGATCCTGCCAGGATTCACTCGGCCGACCTGTTTATCACCACGGTAAAAACCTACGATACGGAATCTGCCCTGGCTCCTCTGCGGCAAGCCAACTTTGCCAGCGCCTTGTCGGTGCAGAACGGGGTGCTGAAAAACGCGCAATTGGAGGCCGTGTTTGGCCGAACAGCAGTGTTAGGCTCGGCGGCCAATGTCAGCGGTGAAGTCCTCGCTGACGGCAAGGTGTCATTCACCCAGAACCGCGGCCTCTACATTGGCGAACTGGATGGTGGGCTTTCGCCCCGGGTGAAAGAGATCACTGACTTGTTTCAGCAATCTGGCATTGAAGCCGTCGCCTCCGATCAAATCGATACGGTAGAGTGGTCCAAGTTCATCCCCTGGAGCGCAGTCATGGCGCTATCGGTGATCACGCGCATGGAAACCTGGAAGTTCTGCAGCCATCCCGGGAGCGCCAAACTGGCCGCGCAAATGGTACGAGAAGCGGTTGCGGTGGCCAAAGCATTGAGTGTCACCGTCGACGATAACGGCCCGCTTCCGGCAGCCAGTATCGCCGCTGCCAGCCTGACCAAGGCGACCGAGCTGGTACAGGCGGTTGGGGCCGGGTTTAAAGAACGTGCCCCCAGCCATCGTATGTCGACCCTGCAGGACCTGCTTCACGGCAAACGACTCGAGGTGAATGAAACCCTTGGACACCTGTTAACTCTGGGGCAGCAGACAGGGATAGAAACACCCACTTCCGGACTGGCCTACGAACTGGTCAGCACCATTAACGATTATCAGTAGCCAACCGTTCGTGATGACTTCCGATATCGAACAGCTCGCCGCGCTGTAGTATGGGATTATAGAGTTTATAACCCCCCCCTTTTCTGATTACCCATTTTGGTCAGACTGCTCTGTGCTGTGGTTACACCCACTTGGGAGAGGGGGGATTAGGTCATGGCACGCTGGATAAAGTCGTCAGTCAATGACAGGAGTTTCTCCCTGGTTAATGGATTCCGATGGTTTTGGCCTTTTCCGGTTGGCACTTGATTGAGCGGGCCGATCAAGG
>JAXHUV010000344.1:0-1941 GCA_034189445.1 Pseudomonadota bacterium | reverse complement strand
GAATGCACAAGGTTGGGCATGGGAGAAAAGCCCTGCCCACTGTTACGTGGGCAGTAGGCGGAACCACAACTAGGCTGACAGAGGGGGAAACCCCAGACTGTAGGTGGTCAGAAAGTAGACCTGGTAACTGAGCTTGCGGGTGTGGCTGATGAGTTCGCCGACCTCCTGCTGGTACATAAAATACTGCTGCAGCTGATCGGTGCCAAGCTGATCCGGGCAGGTATCGAAATAATCGCTGATCTGTCGCATTGACCGAAACCTTGTTTTCGCTACACTGAACTCAGGCAACTAAGGGAGATTGAGTAATATGGATATCATGGAAAAGTGGCGCCAAAGTACTGACGGGATGCCGCCCAATCCATGCTTCTAAGACTGTTTGTTTTTACTCTCGTCATTATCGGATCGGCTTGTAGTACTCAGTCGCAGCAGGCACATGCTCACGAGAACAGTGCTGTCACAATCAATTTGACCGGGGACGCGATTGAGGCAGCCGTTCTTTCGGAAGGAACCCTTTGGCTGAAACTCACACCGAGTGGAAGCAACCAATTGGCAACCGCGACGAAGGATAACCTGGGTAACCGAATAACGATCCACGTTCTTGATCATCAGGCGTTATCGCTAATGGTCGTTCACGAACTCCCAATGGAGCGGCTGATAATCAAGGCCCCATCACCAGAGCTAAAAGCCGCAATAGAACCCTATCTGGTAAAAACGAGATAGAAACTTTAAAAAGGGGGGCAATTTCTGCCCCCGAAAAGCTCCACTTGCAGTTCCAGGCATTTTTGAGAGGTTGAGATCAAACCACTAGATCTTTGGAGACACTCATGCAGACATAAGTGACTCAGAATTCTTCATCCCCAATATTTCCTTCAGCTCGTCAGCTATGGATCACACTTGGAACATGCTTTCATGATGGAAAGGAACGGGGGCGCGCGCCGGAAACGAACGTATCCTATCTGATTGGCATGCCACGCTCTGGTAGTGATGACTATAAAACGCCAGCTCCTGTTGGCTGTGGGTCCGGTCTTCGGAGTGGTCCATGTCCAGCACGATGATCTCTGGCGGCCTGGTGTAACTGGCGACAAAGGCCTGGGCCAGCCGATGGGTCAGGCTGATTTTCTGGTCAACGCCCCGCCCTCGAAATCAGCCCGTACCGTAAAGCCATCAAAGGGAGAATAACGCACAAAGGGAGAATAACGCAGTTGAGTTGGGGTAGAATCAGACATGGATGAACCTTGTTTAGCTTCACCCGAAGCGTTATCGGTATAATTCCAATTTTATCAATGGGTTGAACAAGGTTTGCCTTTTTTATGAGGTTTTCGGGCTGATTGAGGCGCATCTTTTTCGGTTTTCAGGATAAGGAAGCGTACATGCTGGAACGGCTGCAACGTCGATTGGGTCTGCAGACAATACCGGGAGTATTTTTCACTTCTGCCGGGGTGGCAACGCTGTTTGTTGCCCTGGCGGTGCCCTTTGACCAGGCCGTGGCCGAGTATTTCGGCCTGCTGACCGGCTGGGTGGCCCGCAATCTTGGCTGGTTCTATATCCTTGCGGTTACCTCCTTGCTGATCTTCCTGTTGGGCCTGGCGGCGAGCCGCTACGGCACCATCCGCCTGGGTGGCGATGACAGCCGGCCGGATTATTCCAACCTGACCTGGTTCACCATGCTGTTCGCGGCCGGTATTGGCACCATCCTGATGTTCTGGGGTGTGGCGGAACCGGTTTCCCATTTCGCCAATCCGCCGTTCGAAGGGGTGCAGCCCGGCTCCGAGCGGGCAGCCAGTGATGCCATGACCGTGTCGCTGTATCACTTCGGGCTACATACCTGGACCATCTTTGCCATGCCGGGCCTGGCGATCGCTTACTTTGCCTACCGCCACAACCTGCCCATGCGCATCAGCAGTCTGTTCTACCCGATTCTCGGAGAGCGGGCCTTCGGAC
>JAXHUV010000343.1:0-1958 GCA_034189445.1 Pseudomonadota bacterium | reverse complement strand
GGGTTGTTGCTGCCGATGTTGTACAACCGGTATGGCGCCTTGCTGGTGCCGGGATCCGGGGTTGCACCGCTCCACTCCCCGTTGGGCTCGGCAACATGGTCCAGGGTCCGGATCACGCCTTCCACGATATCGTCGATGTAAGTGAAATCCCGGCGATGGTGGCCATGATTGAAGACGTCGATCGGCTCGCCGGCGAGGATCTTTTTGGTAAAGATAAACAACGCCATATCCGGTCGCCCCCAGGGACCGTAGACGGTGAAAAACCGCAGACCGGTGGTTGGCAGATTGTACAGATGGCTGTAGGTGTGGGCCATGAGTTCGTTGGCCTTCTTGGAGGCCGCGTAGAGACTCAGGGGATGATCCACATTGTCGTGCACCGAGAAGGGCATGGTCTCGTTGGCACCGTACACCGAACTGCTGGAGGCATATACCAGGTGCTTTATGTGGTTGTGCCGGCAACCTTCAAGGATGTTCATGAAGCCAACAAGGTTGGCGTCGACATAGGCATGAGGGTTCTCGATGGAATACCGTACCCCCGCCTGAGCCGCCAGATGGACTACCCGTTCCGGTTTGTGCCCGGCGAAAACCGCTTCCATGGCGGCCCGATCCGCAACATCCTGGCGGACTTCGGTAAAACCCGCCTTGCGGGTCAGGCGCTCCAACCTGGCTTCCTTCAGGTTCACATCGTAGTAATCGTTGACGTTATCAACGCCGATGACTTCATCGCCCCGGTCAAGCAGCCTGTGCGCCAGGTGTGAGCCGATAAAACCGGCTGTACCGGTTACCAGAATCTTCACGTGTCTCTCCTTGGAATAATGGGTGGGCCTCAGAAAGAAACATCCACACTTACGAACGAGCCGCCCATTTCGACATCCGGCCGGTCGCTGCCATTATGTCCGCCTGTGACACAGGCGCCATCGGAACCAGTGAACCACCGATAGCAAGCATCAGTTTACGCATAGCACGCCTTTTATTTATTGTCTGCTGCTATCCGTCGAATCGGATGCCCAAACGGCGCCCGACTTCCTCGTAGGTTTCAATAACGTCGCCCAGCCCCTGACGGAAGCGATCCTTATCCATTTTCTTGCGGGTTTCCTTGTCCCAGATCCGGCAACCGTCCGGACTGAACTCGTCACCCAGCACAATCTTGCCTTCGCTTCGACCGAACTCCAGTTTGTAGTCCACCAACAGCATGCCGGCGTCGTCAAACAGTGCCTTGAGCAGGTCGTTGACACGGTAGGTCAGCTCCTTCATCTGCTCCAACTCATCGGTCGCGGCCCAGCCAAAGCTGATGGCCAGGGATTCATTGACCATGGGATCGTGCAGCGCGTCGTTCTTCAAAAACAGTTCGTAGGTGGGCGGATTCAGTTCCCGGCCTTCTTCGACGCCAAGGCGGCGGCATAGGCTACCGGCGGAAAGGTTGCGAACCACGCATTCAACCGGAATCATGTCCAGTTTTTTGACCAGTGATTCAGTGGAAGACAGCAGCCCCTCAAAATGGGTCGGCACCCCCGCCGCTTCCAGCTTTCCCATAATGAACGCATTGAACTTGTTGTTCACCATACCCTTGCGATTGAGCTGTTCCTTTTTCTCGCCGTCGAAGGCGGATGTATCGTCACGGAACACCAGTACGAACCGTTCGGGGTCATCAGTCCGGTAGACGGATTTTGCCTTACCGGCGTAAAGCTCTTCGCGTTTTTCCATTGGGGTCTCCGAAAAGGGGCCGCGGCAAGCAGCCCCTTCATGAATCAGTATAGATAATCGAACAGTTGCGTGAGCAGATCCTGCGTCGTCCGGCTGCCAGTGTAACCCGGAACGCCTTCGGCAGAGATAACAACGGCGTCGTTCTGCTGGCTGAGGTTTACTGTGTGGGTGTGCCGGGGTGCTTTCTTGTCGCTGAACCAGCTGGACCAACCCGGATCCCTTTCGTCTTCGGTGCGGAAGTCGACATGGAACCA
>JAXHUV010000342.1:0-1958 GCA_034189445.1 Pseudomonadota bacterium | reverse complement strand
CTCAATCGATACATGGAGTTCAACGACGCACTGGATGGATCATCCTGGTCTCTGCCGGAGGGAGATAGCTGTGAGTAAACAAACAAGGACGTTTGTATATCTGTTTCTGAGTACCGTGATCGCTCTCGCACCGCTGCCTGCACTCGCCCAATCCGCAAAACCCCGGAACCTGTGCCGGGATTCGGGCATTATCTTCGCGTTCTTCAACGGCGTGCAGACCACTGTCGGTGAGGCGCACCGGGCTTTGAACGAGTTCCGCCGTATTCATGGCGACGAACGCGGCGACGGTGAGAACATTCGATATGAGGTTATGTACAACTACACGGATGGGTTTGAGGATTTTGTCGAGACCTTCGAACAAAGGGTACTTGAACAGGAGCAAATTCTCGAAGGACGCTATGAGCTTGCCTTGGAGATCATAAACGGAGGCGGATCCTGGTGGGAGAAGCTATCAGAAGTCGCTTCCAACTTGCCTCAAATCCGGGATGACTTCATGGACTGGTATCGGGCAGCCGCAACCAGCTCACTGACCAGTCTCGCGGGAAATCCGCCAACCATTCGCAATTACGCGGAACACCAGTCCCGGCTGGATACATGGATAGTCGAGGGCAAGCAGATACTGTTGGTCGCCCACTCACAAGGCAACCTGTTTGCCAACTCCGCCTATGACTATGCGCTCGGCAGCACCGGGGCGAGCGCTCTCAAGCTTGTGCATATAGCGCCTGCTTCCCCCACCACTAACGGCCCCCACCACCTGGCGGACAAGGACCTGGTGATCAACGGGCTAAGAGCGACCGGTACCGTCGTCGATAACACGGATACGATTCCCGGCTACCTGAATCGCCCGGCGGGGCTCAACGGCCAAACCGATATCCTGGGCCATGGCCTGCTTGAGATTTATCTGAACCCTTCGATTGCTCTTGGCAGTGCCGTGGTTAATACCATAGAGGCGGAGCTTTCAAGCCTGCAACCACCGGAAACGGAACCTGAAGCCGAAACCGGTTTCTTCACCGCCACCCTGACCTGGAACGGTTCGGGTGATGTTGACCTGCATGTATATGAGCCCGGAGGTTCCCATGTGTTCTATCGAAATATGACGGGCGTTTCCGGCTACCTGGACGTAGATAACACAGTCGCAGATGGCCCGGAACATTACTTTGCTTCCTGTGAAGCCGATAAGCTACAGACCGGTACCTATCAGATTGGCCTTGCAAATTACAACGAAGCAGACGGCCGAACAGCAATCCTGCAAATCGCCTCCTTCAAGGATGGCGCGCTCGGAACCCGACGCGTCACCCTCGCCGAGCCGACAGGTGATTCACCTTCGCACTTTCTGTTTGATGTGGACGTTGCCGAGGATACCGAAACTGGCGAGTTCGAAGTGACAATTCACTGAGAGGTGCATGCTAAGCCGGGGTCAGAAGAAAGCGTTCTTCAGACCCCGATTTCACCCCTGGGGTCTGATGAAAACCTTCATCTGACCCCATTTTTAAGCCATAGTATGAATCCTGAATCCGTGACTTCAAACCGACCAAAATCACCTTAAAAGCCTGCAATAACAGGCCGTTGAACGATATAATAGCCCCTGACATCCATTCACCCAGTCAGTGCTTTTTGGCCCATGCGCACTTTGGCAGGCGAGTGCCTGTCCATGATCTACCCGAGAAAGAGCGCCTTGTGCTAGTGCCTGTCCTTGCTTAACAGTCATGATCATTCTTATTTTATGATCGGCATTTCGGTGGCTCAATGCTTCGTTTCAGAGCGAAGTTTGGTGACTGACTCAACTGGCAAGCCCGAAATTTCAGCAATCATCGTGTCGTTCATTTCAGTGCGGTTCATCAGGTTACGGGCAGTCTCTCTCATGGTTTCCGTCCGTCCTTCCATCCGTCCACGCTTTTCAGCATCGTTCAATAATGACACTTCATCCCGAAGTGCCCTCTCCCGCACAAAAGCCAAAC
>JAXHUV010000341.1:0-1983 GCA_034189445.1 Pseudomonadota bacterium | reverse complement strand
CGGGCCCGCCCCACGAGCTTGTCCAGCCCCAGACGCATACCCAGCCCCAGTTCCGCCGCGTCTTCGAACAGCGAATTGTTCCAGGTGGGCCCCCGGCCGTCGGCATTAACCGTGTAGGGCGTGGTGGGCAAATTACCGCCGTAGATCGAGGAACACCCGGTTGCGTTCGCGATCAGCAGCCGGTCACCCACTAACTGGGTCAGCAGCCGGATATAGGGCGTTTCACCGCAACCGGCACAGGCGCCGGAATACTCGAACAGGGGAATCAGCAGCGGCAGGGATTTGAAGTCCCGGGGTATCCGGTCTCTCGGCACATCCGGTAATTGCCGGAAAAACGCCAGGTTCTCTGCTTCCACCTCGCGATGCTCTTCAATAGGCTGCATGTTGATAGCTTTACGCTTGGGCTGGGTTCGGTCCTTCGCGGGGCAAACCTCGACACACAAACCACAGCCGGTGCAGTCATCCGGCGCCACCTGAATCCGGTAATCCAGACCCTCCAGCTCAGAGGTGTGGGTTTCCGGAACGACCTCAAAGCTATCCGGGGCGCCCTTGATCGCATCCGGTTCAAACACCTTGCTGGTGATCGCTGTGTGGGGGCAGATCATCGCGCAGAAATTGCACTGTACACAGAGGTCCGATTCCCAGATCGGGATGTCCAGGGCGATGGTTCGCTTTTCATACTGGCTGGTCCCCGTTGGCCAGGTTCCGTCTGGCGGAAAAGCGCTGACAGGCAGCTTGTCCCCCTGCCCTTCCAATAACAGGCGAGTGACTTTCTGCACAAAGTCCGGCGCGTCCTCGGGTACTCTCGGCGGTCGGGTGCGGGTTGCCGTTACCTTGTCCGGCACGGACACCTCGTGCAGATTGTCGAGGGCCGAGTCCACCGCTTCCACGTTGCGGCGAACCACTTCCGGTCCACGGCGGCCCCAGGTTTTGCGGATGGATTCCTTGATGTGGGCAATGGCTTCATCGCGTGGGAGGATATCCGCCAGGGCGAAGAAGCAGACCTGCATCACCGTGTTGATCCGCCGTTCCAGGCCGGCTTTTCCCGCCACCTCGGCAGCGTCAATCACAAACAGGCGGGCTTTACGCTCAACCAGCGCCCGCTGGACCTCCACCGACAGCCGGTCCCAGACCTCCTCTTCTGGCCAGGGCACATTGAGCAGTACTGTTGCACCACTGGCGGCATGTTCCAGCACATCAAAACGCTCGAGGAACTGGGGCGCATGAATGGCCACAAACTGGGCCTTGTTGATCTGGTAACTGGAGCGGATGGGCAACGGACCGAACCGCAAATGGGATACGGTGGTGGCGCCGGATTTCTTGGAGTCATAGACAAAATGGCCCTGGGCAAACAGGTCCGTGCCCTCGCCCAGGATCTTGATGCTGGCCTTGTTGCTGCTGACGGTGCCATCAGCACCCAGACCGAAGAACAGGGCCCGGCGGGTTTTCGGTGATTCAATATCCAGTTCGCTGTCCACATCCAGCGACAGATGGCTGACATCGTCCCGCACGCCGACCGTAAAACGGGTTTTCGGCGCCCCGGCTTTCAGTTCATCGAAAACGGCGCAGACCATGGCCGGCGTAAACTCCCGCGAGGATAGGCCATAGCGCCCCCCAATCACCCGCGGCAGCAGTTTGCGCTCGCCCCGGCTGTAGGCTTCCATCAGCGCACCGCTGACTTCCAGCAACAAGGGCTCACCCTGGGCTCCCGGTTCCTTGGTGCGGTCCAGCACGGCCAGGTGCTCGACGCTATCCGGCAGAGCATTGAGGAAACGGTCCGTGGCAAACGGTCGGAACAGACGCACCTTGAGTACCCCCACCCTTTCACCCTGCTCAAGCAACCACTCCACCGTCTCATGGGCGCATTCGGCTCCGGAACCCATCAGGATGACCACCCTGTCGGCCTCGGGGTGGCCGACATAGTCAAACAGCCGGTATTGGCGGCCGGTAATGCCGGCAAACCGGTCCATCACGGCTTCAAGC
>JAXHUV010000340.1:0-1993 GCA_034189445.1 Pseudomonadota bacterium | reverse complement strand
CGAGAACCGCCGTGCCTATGGCAATACGCGTGGTGGCACCAGCGCCAGTGGCGAAAGCGAGTGGCACCACGCCCATGGTAAACGCGACCGAGGTCATCAGAATGGGCCTCAGGCGCACACGGGCGGCTTCCTTGGTTGCTTCTATCAGTTTCATACCCTGATTCTCTAGCGAGCGCGCAAACTCCACCAGAAGAATGGCATTACGCGCGGTGACACCGACAGTCGTCAGAATACCGACCTGGAAGAACACGTCGTTCGGCAGACCCCGAACCATCGCCGCGAGTACCGCACCCAACACGCCCAGCGGAACCGCAAGCATCACAGAGACGGGGATGGTCCAGCTCTCATAGAGCGCGGCCAGTGCCAGGAACACCACCAATATCGACAGCGCGTAGAGCAGTGGTGCCTGGGCACCGGCCTGGCGTTCCTGATAGGACATACCGCTCCAGGATCCGGCCACGCCGTCCGGAAGTTGGGCAATCAGGCGCTCAATCTCGGCCATGGCCTCGCCGGTGCTGTAACCCGGTGCCGGTTCACCCTGAATCTGGCGCGAAGGAACCCCGTTAAAGCGCTCAAGGCGCGGTGAACCATACTCCCAGCGGCCACTGGTAACTTCGCTCAACGGTGTCATGGTGCCATCGGCGACCCGCAGATACCACGCGTCGAAGTCTTCCGGCAGCATCCGGTATGGGGCATCACCCTGGAGGTATACCCGCTTGACGCGGCCCTGATGAAGGAAGTCGTTGACATACTGCGAACCCCAGGTCACGGATAACAACTGGTTGAGTTCGGCAAGCGACAGGCCCAGGGCCTGTGCCTTTTCATAGTCTATGTCGACTTTATAGCTTGGATTGTCGGCCAGACCATTGGGGCGAACGCGGGTGAGAATCGGACTTTCGGCCGCCATTTGCAGCAGTTGACCCTGGGCCGCCATCAGCGCCTCATGCCCGATCGCCCCGCGATCCTGTAAGCGCAGCTCGAAGCCCAGTGCCCGCCCCAGCTCCGGGATCGGTGGCAGGTTGAACGCGAAAGCCCGGCCGTCGCGCACCAGGCCGGCGAGCGCCGGGTTCGCTCTCTGAATGAGGGCGCCAACGCTTTGCGTTTCCGGGTCACGCTCGCTCCAGGGTTTCAGATTGACGAATGCCAGCCCCGCATTCTGCGCCCGACCGGCGAAACTGAAGCCGGCAACGGTAAACAGCCCCCGAACCTCATCCTGTTGGAGAAAGTAATCTTCGATTGTCTTTATCGAATCAATGGTACGCTGCTGGGTCGCACCCACGGGCAACTGATACTGCACCACAACAAACCCCTGATCTTCCGCCGGCAGGAACCCGCCGGGCAAACGGGTAAAGAGAACCGCCACCAGAGCAACGATACCCAGGAAGGCCAGGGTATAAAGCCAGGCATGGCGTGCGGTATGGCCAACCAGTCGGACATAGCCGCGGGTCAGACGCGCCAAACCCGATTCGAACCAACCAAACCACTTTTGTAGCAAGGTTTTATCGTGGGAAGGTTTCAGCAGCCGGCCACACAGCATGGGGCTCAGAATCAGGGCGACCAGTACCGAGAGAACCATGGCCCCGGCGATACTCAGGGAAAACTGCCGGTAAATCGCCCCGGTTGACCCGGGAAAAAAGGCCATCGGAATAAAGACAGCAGAAAGGACCACACCGATGCCTACCAGCGCGCTGGCGATCTGCCCCATGGACTTGCGAGTTGCCTCCATCGGGCCAAGCCCATCCTCATGCATAACCCGTTCGACGTTCTCCACCACAACAATGGCGTCGTCCACCAGCAGGCCGATGGCCAGTACCAGGCCAAACAGGGTGAGCATGTTGATGGAAAAGCCGAAGGCCGCCATGATCGCGAACGTACCGAGCAGCACCACCGGGATTGCGATCGCCGGTATCAGGGTAGCCCGCCAGCTCTGGAGAAACAGCAGCATGACCAGGACCACCAGCGCAATTGCCTCGATGATCGTCTGGACTACCGC
>JAXHUV010000034.1:12388-15778 GCA_034189445.1 Pseudomonadota bacterium | reverse complement strand
CGGGAGTTGCGGTAGTCGATGTAGTACGCGTGCTCCCAGACGTCGACGGTCAGTACCGGTTTGTCGGCGCCGGTCAGTGGCGTTTCAGCGTTGCTGGTATTAACGATGCCAACACTGCCGTCGGCTTTCTTCACCAGCCAGGTCCAGCCAGAACCGAAGTTGTTGGCGGCCTTGTCGTTGAATTCTTTCTTGAAGTCTTCGAAAGAACCGAAAGCCTTCTCGATGGCTTCCTTGGCAGCACCTGTGGGTTCACCACCGCCATTCGGGCTCAGGCAGTGCCAGTAGAAGGTGTGGTTCCAGACCTGTGCGGCATTGTTGAACAGCGGGCCGCTGGCGCTCTTGATGATGTCTTCAAGAGACTTGTTGGCATTGTCCGTACCTTCGGTCAGGCCATTGAGCTTGGTGACGTAGGTGTTGTGGTGCTTGCCATAATGGTACTCAAGGGTTTCCTGAGAGATATGTGGTTCCAGTGCGTTCTTTTCATAAGGCAGTGCGGGAAGTTCAAATGCCATGAGGTCGTTCTCCCTGTCTCTCTGTTTATGTTGATGTACGTATACTCAATATAGGGCTGATTTGAGTCAGATCAACCCTTTGGTGTTAAAGAGCTTTTAAACTCCGGGCTGCCAGGCAGGAACTGCGCGCAGTTCTTCACCCGCCACACCAGCTCTTCGTAGCTGTCCGCCAGTATGTTCACATGGCCCAGCTTCCGGCCCGGTCGTTCGCCTTTATTATAGAGGTGAATGTGGGCATAGGGCAGTTCGAGTATCCGCTCGATGTCGCCATGCTCACCGATGATATTGATCATGCAGCTTACGCCACGGGGCGCGACATTGCCAAGAGGGTGTCCGCTTACCGCGCGGATATGATTCTCGAACTGGCTGGTCATCGCGCCTTCGATGGTCCAGTGCCCGGAGTTATGAACCCTCGGTGCCATCTCGTTGGCGACCAGACCATCGGCGGTCTCGAACAGCTCCAGTGTTAATACCCCGACATAATCCAGTTCGTTCAATAGTGCCTTGATGTAACGTTCGGCATCCTCTTGAATGTGTTTTTCGAGTTTTGGTGCTGGAGCAATCGAGTAACGCAGAACCCCCTCGTGGTGGGTGTTCTCCACCATCGGGTAGAACGCCAGCTCACCGTCTGCAGCGCGCACGGCGATAATCGATACTTCCCGATGAAAGTCGACAAAAGTTTCCACGATCAGGCGCGGGTGGCCGATGGACGCCCAGGCAGCCTCTGCCTCTTCCGGGCTCCGCAGGACAGCCTGGCCTTTGCCGTCATAACCTTCGGTGATGGACTTCGCCACCACCGGGCAGCGGAGTTCTTTGGCAGCAGCTTTCAATGAGGCCGCGCTGTCAGCAATTTTCCAGTCTGGCGTCGGAATGCCCAGCTGTCCGAACAGGGTTTTTTCTGCTTCCCGGTTCTGGCACACCTGTAGGGCCCGGGGGCAGGGGTGAATGGGTTTATGGGCGGCAATTTTCTCCGCCACTGCCACCGGCAGATGTTCAAACTCGTAGGTGACGCGGTCAACGCGGGAGAGGAAGTCATCCAGGTATTCGCCGTCGCGGTCGATGATGACTTCACCAAGGCCGGCACTGGGGCTGCCGGACATGTCATAGAAAACAAAGGTCTTGGCCAGTGGGTATCCGGCCAGTGCCAGCATTCTTCCCAGTTGGCCGGCGCCCAGTACACCAATTCTCATTTGTGTTCTCCCACCCACTTTTTTCTTCGAATGTTGCGTTACTGGTCCCGCGGGTCAGGATTGTCCAGAATCGTTTCGGTCTGCGTTGCCCGGAACTGCTCAACGGCTTTGCGTACGTTGTCGTCTGAGGTGCCGATAATCTGTGCTGCCAACAGGCCGGCGTTGGTGGCCCCGGCTTTGCCGATGGCCAGGGTACCGACGGCAATGCCGCCTGGCATCTGGACCATGGACAGCAGCGAATCCAGACCGTTCAGGGCCTTGGACTGGACAGGAACACCCAGGACCGGCAGGGCGGTTTGTGAGGCAACCATGCCCGGCAGATGCGCTGCACCGCCGGCGCCCGCGACAATCACTTTCAGGCCGCGCTCTGCGGCGGTTTTGGCGTAGTCAAACAGCAGATCCGGGGTGCGGTGGGCCGAGACGACTTTGGCCTCATAGGGCACGCCGAGTTTTTCGAGCATGTTGGCGGCGTGTTCCATGGTGGGCCAGTCGGATTTGGAGCCCATGATGAGTCCTACAAGCGGCTGCATATGCAACAGTCCTGTGATAATTGGAAAGCCGGCCATTGTATGTTTTGGCTACTTACCATGCAAACTTATGGCTTTGGAGTAGGGCAGGATGGAGGCTCTTTCCGTCCCCAGGCTCCGTGCAAGAGTATGTATTGGCAAGGCTTCATTTTTACCTGCGAGTAAGTACAGGTATTATCGGACCTTATTGTTTTAATCGTCCATAGTCAGGAGCAGTAATGGAACCCATCCGTCCAGATGATGATGAGCTGAGGGCTGAACGACCGATTGGTAGTGCCGAGCCGAAGAAGCCGGCAGAGAGAAAGTCCAGGCCATCTTCCGGTGGGAAAGGCGAGCCGTCGGTGCCAGCACAGGCGCCCAAAGGTGATAAGGGTGGTAACGGGGGCAGCGGCGGCAATGGTCGCGGTAGCTCGGCGATGTTGTGGGTGCTGTTGATTGTGCTGGCCATCGCCGCCGGCGTTGGTTGGTATTCGCAGGAGAAGCGGGTTCAGGCGTTGGAAGGGCAGCTCGAGGAAGCGGATTATTGGGCCCGGCAGAGCAAGCTGGCGCTGGCGCGGTTTGAGGGGGACCTTTCGGAGACGGGTGAAAACCTGCAGGAGCGGGGGGCGTCGCTGGAAGATCAGCTGACAGCGCAGGAGAAACGTCTGGATACGGCGGACAGTGAGATCCGGAAGCTTTGGGCCATCGCCAATGAGCGCAACAAGAAGCGTCTGGATGAACAGCAGGAGCGGATTGTCGCGTTGGAATCCGGTCTCGCGGAAGGAAAGCAGGCTGTTGGTGCTCTTGCGGCGTCGGTTGAGAAGGTCCGGTCGTCGCTTGCAGCGGATATTGTAGCTCTCAAACAGCAGACGGAGACGTCGATCACCGCACTGCAGGATGCCAACCGTAAGGCGACAGATCGGTTGGCCAGGCTCAGTCAGCAGCTGGCAGATGTGGATCAGGTGATTGAGAGCCGGATCCGCCGGTTCGAGCAGGAGCAGAAACTCGGAATCAGTGGTATGGAGGGGCGGATTTCGGCCCTTGAACGGAACACGGATGAGCTCGCCGGCCTCAAACGAACGGTTGAGTCCATTGACGCTTCCCGCTCACAATTAACTTCCCGTCTGGTTCGGCTGTCTGAAGAAGTGAATCGGCTGCGGAGCCAGGTCAGTGGGCAGTGAC
>JAXHUV010000034.1:0-12288 GCA_034189445.1 Pseudomonadota bacterium | reverse complement strand
CTCGCCGGCCTCAAACGAACGGTTGAGTCCATTGACGCTTCCCGCTCACAATTAACTTCCCGTCTGGTTCGGCTGTCTGAAGAAGTGAATCGGCTGCGGAGCCAGGTCAGTGGGCAGTGACTGGCTCCCGTAGCAGGTCGGGCATGAGCGGTTTCCTCGCCAATCGAGCGGTTCGGGAAGGCAATCGTGGTTTTCTTATAAAATTCCGGGAAAATATTTGACACCGTTGGCCAAATGCTTAAAATGCGCCTCTCACTTTGCTGACTCAGCCGCGCTGGCCAGCAAGTGAGCGCCTTTGAAAGGCTTGAAATTTGAAAGACTTGAAAGTGGGTGGTTAGCTCAGCTGGGAGAGCATCGCCCTTACAAGGCGAGGGTCACTGGTTCGATCCCAGTACCACCCACCACTTTCAAATGCATTACCGGATCACCCCATCCGGTTTCAGGTTCGGGCCCGAGGGCCGGAGTCGATGTGGAGCGGTAGTTCAGCTGGTTAGAATACCGGCCTGTCACGCCGGGGGTCGCGGGTTCGAGTCCCGTCCGCTCCGCCATTTTTATTCCCGGGTGGTTAGCTCAGCTGGGAGAGCATCGCCCTTACAAGGCGAGGGTCGCAGGTTCGATCCCTGCACCACCCACCAGAACTTCAAAAAGGCCGATCCTCGCGGATCGGCCTTTTTTGTTTGAAGTTTGGGGGTCAGAAGAAAATGGGGTCAGAAGAAATTTTCTTCTGACCCCATTTTCTTCTGACCCCGATTTGGGGCTTACTTGCCTATCAGAGACTGCCCGCACACCCTCACCACGTTGCCGTTCACCCCATTGGATGCAAGCCTGCAATACCAGGCGGTGGCAGGCCCAGAGAGCGTGCGGCGGTTTTACCTACCGAGGTGTTCATTATCCTGAATAGAGATCAGACATGAGTGGCTTCCGACAGGCTGCTAGTGTTTGCATTCGGGTTGCAGGATGCGAATCTGTCCTGCGGGGTAGAGAATCGAATAGCTTATGGATTGACTGTAATGACTGCAGGGTGTTGCAAGGGTTCCGATAAAGCATTGTGGATCGTCGCTACACTTGTTTCCAGCCTGGCGACTGGTCATCCCTTTCGGCTTTGCGGCCGCCGGCAGGCGCGGGGTTACTGCGATATCGGAGAGGTAAGCTTTCGGAAAGCCGGAACTTTCCTTTGACAGTGTCAGTCTCAGCCCTTATCATGCGCGCCACATTGATCAAGGCCTTCCTGAAAAGCAGGCTCAGCAGAAAGAATTGATCAAAGGTTTGATGCGGGGTAGAGCAGTCTGGTAGCTCGTCGGGCTCATAACCCGGAGGTCGTTGGTTCGAATCCAGCCCCCGCTACCATATAAAGGAAAGGCAGATCAGTTAGTTGCTGGTCTGTCTTTTTTGCGTTTGGAGTGGTGAAAAGTTCCTGTGACGTATATGTGCCAAGTCTGTGACGGCGTGATAACCGGTGAAGCGCAAAATGACCGTCAGTCAGTTTCTGGCACAGCATCTGTCACTGGTTCTTCTGCAAACCGTTGTCGACGCCGCGAACGCTTAATCGCGTCCATTCGCCGCTACCACTATTGAAACACAGCCCGCTGTTGTTGGTTATTAAAAACTCGCCAGAGCGTCAGGGCAACTCGGAGCGCCAGTGTTTTACATTTACCTGTCCCTTGATGGCATCAATGATCTCGATAATCAGGTGAATCAGAGCCTCATTCGGGGCCTCATCGGCCTTCACTTCACCGGGCGTCGGCAGGAACACGTTCACGATGTCTTCAATGAAGGCGTGATTGGAGGCTGAGGCCAGGTCTTCGAGAATCTGGTGTATAACGTGGGCCACGATGTCGCCCACGGCTTCCTCCAGAGTTTCCTGAATGGTGGAGCCCACCACCGGTAGATACTTCAGCCGTGACAGTTCCAGGTTCTGTTTGAGCGCATTATCCACTCTGCCTTCCAGATAGCTCCTCAGGGCGCCGCGATTGGGCACATAGCCTTCCTGGGCCGCCGTGGCAACCTGCTTGGAGATCCAGTCGGAGAGCATGTCCCGTCGGGGGTAGAGAATATCTTCCTGGATCTTGTCGAACAGTGGGGAGCCCCGTTTGACTTCCTGCTGCAGGCCAGTGAGCACCTTGAGAACGATTCGGTCCGAGAGTTCTTCCATAAAGGCTTCGTAATAGAAATTCACGAAGCGGTAGATCCTGGTATCCGTGACATTAATGATTCTGTACTGGTTCAGGCGGTAGATGATGGAAATCACCCGCAGGATACGCAGGAAGCGCAGACTCCCCACCGGTATGCAGCCCACCAGGTCATACCAGTGAATAAACGGGTAAAAGTACCAGCGATCATAGACCCTGGCCTTGATGGCGTAGCCCCAGCGAACAAAGAACTCGGTCAGAAAGATGGAAACGAAGATCAGGTCGTAGAAGATAAAGCGTTCGTGGATCGGCTGGTAGGCGGACTGGATGGCTGGAACCTGTTCTTTGAGCAGGTTCTGCACCGCGATAAAGGTATAGGTCGAATCCCAGATAATGAACGCCAGGTTAATTATCAGCAGGCCCAGCATCAGGAAGTCAATGACGAACCAGATAAGCTGGTGGCTGGATTTCAGGTTTTCGCGATTAATCTTCAACATTCGCCAAGGTCCGGTCAGTTGCCAAGTATCTGGCAGGTTAGCTTATTTCGGAGCGACAAACGACTGGCCCCGAGGCCAGTTGATGCAGGCCGGTCAGCCAATCATGGATTAACTTGACCGTCTGCCATTAAACTCCCACGCTTGCATGGAAATCCTTCTGGTTACTACCAATGACTGCCAACTTTGAAAGCGCCGGATGCTATCAATTTATAAAATTGTTAACCCAGGCCGAATCCGGCTTTTAATCACTTTGCTCTGCTGTCTGCCTGCGTGGGTTTGTGCGCAGCAGGTGGTTGTGAACATGGAAGGAGACTACCCGGCGCTGAAATCAAACGCCGAGGCCTTCATCGGTGAAGTGAAGGGCCGTAGCGCGGGCAATCTCAGGCGTTATGCCGCCACCGCCGTCGATCAGACCAGGGAGGCGTTGCGGGCCTTGGGGTATTACAGCCCCATGATTGACTGGCGTATTGAGCAGAATGATTCGGATACCACCGCTACGCTGGTATTGTCGATTACCCCCGGAGAACCAGTGCTGGTTGAGTCGCGCCTTGTTGAGATCAGGGGCGCGGCAGCGACTGATGACCGGTTTACCTCCGACCTCCCGGTGCATCCCGCCGAGGGCGATGTTCTCAATCATGGCCAGTATGCCCGTCTCCGGGACACCATCCAGGCTCGTGCCCGTCAGCGTGGCTATTTTGACGGCAGGTTTGTCACACGTACCCTGGAAGTGGATCCGGCGGCCCGAAGTGCCAGCGTCACTCTGATCTATGAAAGTGGTGAACGGTATCGTCTGGGCGAGGTCAGCTTTGAGGAAGGCCACTGGTTCGAGACTGGCCTTCTACAGCAGTTCGTCAGCTTCGAACCCGGTACTCCCTATCATTCCGATGAGATAGCCAGGCTGAACCGGGATCTTCAGGGCAGCGGCTATTTCAGTGGAGTGGATATTACCGCATTGCCAGCCAGTGCCGAGGACGGTGTTATCCCGGTTCGGGTAGCGCTTACCAGGCGAGAGGCACGTTCCGTGGCCGCGGGCGTGGGTTTTTCGACTGATGTCGGGCCCAGGTTCCGGGGTAACTGGCGGGAACATTGGGTTAATCCGATGGGCCACAAGCGTGGCGCGGAAACAGAGCTTTCGGCGCCAAGGCAGAGTCTGAGTACCTGGTACGATTTACCACTGGACCCGCCCATGACGGATCTGATCCGGTTCACCGCTGGCTACCAGCGGGAGGACATCGAGAATGTGGAGTCGGAACTGGTGACCCTGGGGCAACAATGGCAGCACCAACTCGACAACGGTTGGCTCCGGATTCTGTCATTGCGTTGGGAAGGTGAGCGTTTCAATATCGGCAACGATGAAACAGGAACCAGCACGCTGCTCCTGCCGGGGGCGGCATACTCGAAAATCCATACAGATTCACCGCTGGACCCCTCCAGGGGCTATCGCCTGCAGTTCGATGTAACCGGCTCGCAACGGGCGGTGTTGTCCGATGTTGATATCCTGCACGTCAACGCTTTGGTAAAGGGATTGTTCACGCTTGCGAACAGGCACCGATTCCTCGGTCGCCTCCAGGCGGGCGCGGTGGCGACTAACCGGTTTGAAGACGTGCCGCCATCTCTGCGTTTTTTCGCCGGCGGCGATCAGAGTGTGCGTGGTTACGGTTATCAAACCCTGTCGCCCGAGAACGACAATGGCGTTTCGGTGGGCGGGCGTTACCTGATTGTTGGCAGCGGCGAATATCAGTACCAGTTCGCGGATAAATGGCGCGCTGCGGTGTTCATGGATCATGGTAACGCCATCAATAACCTGAACGACCCGCTGGCCACCGGCGCCGGGATAGGCCTTCGGTGGATAAGCCCGCTGGGGCCGATTCGGCTGGACATTGCCAAAGGCCTGGACCAGGAATTTGGCGGTGACTGGCGGATTCACTTTTCCATGGGGCCTGAACTGTGACCCAGACACCGGAAACATCGGAAGACAGGCATCAGGGGCAGTCGGCTCGCCCGCGCCGCTTCCGGCTCTGGCTGCTTGTGTGTCTGGGGGTATTGATCCTCGCGCCCTTGTTGTTGCTGGTCGCGGCTTTTCTTGCCCTGCGCTCCGAGACCGGGACCGCCTGGGTCATTGACCAGCTGCCGGGGCTGCAGGTCGAGAATGACCGTGGTTCATTGTTTGGTCAGTGGCGGGCCGACCACCTGCAATGGCGGGGGTATGGGGTTGAAGTAATGGCTGAATCGCCACTCGTGGACTGGTCGCCTTCCTGCCTGTTCAGGAAGCGGCTTTGTATCGAGAGCTTGAAAGCCGGGAAACTCGATGTCACCCAGCTACCCGCGGCCGATGGATCCTCCGGAGGCGTAATCACCTTGCCGGCTGTGGATCTGCCTCTGGGACTGACTATCAGCGGCGTTGGTATGGGCCCATTCAGCTTCAATGGCAGCAGAATCTGGGACCGGCTTGAGCTGGATGCTGGCGGGTCGGGCGCCGATTGGACCATTGATCGTCTCTGGTATCAGCTGGACGATTACAGGGTGTCGGCCAACGGCCGGATCGCAACCCGCCGGAACTGGCCTCTCAACATTGAGGTCCGGGCCGATCTGCCGCCACCGTCCGGTGACAGATGGACTCTGGAAGCCATATTGTCGGGCAGCGTAAGGGACCTGATGGTTTCGGCCACCAGCCGGGGCTACCTGGATGCCGAGCTTGCCGGGAAAGTCGAGCCGCTTGATCCTGCGTTGCCGGCGCAGCTTCGGATAACCTCGGAGCAATTCCGTGCGGTTGAGACACTGCCGGATACCCTGGTGCTGAAAGACTGGTTTGTGGAGGCTCGGGGCAGCCTGCAGAAAGGGTTCCGTACTCGTGGGCAGGCCAGGTTGCCGGGAACAACAGGGCCGGTCAAGCTGGTATTGGAAGGTCTCGTGACCCCCGAGGCAGCAAGGAATATTCGCATTGAACTGGCCACCGCCCGGAACAACGGCAGTGGCCAGGATACCCTGGTGGCGACCGGTGAGGTGGACTGGAGACAGGAATTGAATGCCAGTGGGGATGTCCGCTTGCGCGAGTTCCCCTGGTATACCCTGATACCGGATCTTGCGCCGCCGGCGGTTGCAATTCGCTCGCTCGATGGCAGCGTGTCCTGGCGGGAGGGACGCTACCATGCGGAGCTTGAAGCCGGCGTCGATGGCCCACAGGGCAGTACCGAACTGTCGACCACGGTGGATGGTGACACCGGGCAAACCACACTGACGGATCTGAACGTCAGCACCGGCGCCGGGTCGCTCACCGGGAACGGGTCGGTGAGCTTCTCGGGGCCGCTTTCCTGGCAGGCGGCCCTGAGGCTTCAGGATTTCAACCCGGGGTACTGGCTGCCGGCTCTTGAAGCCAGCCTCAGTGGTGATGTCAGTACCGAGGGGCAGCTTGGCGCGGGGGCGATACCCGCCATGAACGCCAGCTGGGATCTGGCGGGCGACTGGCGCTCCAATCCTGCGTCCCTGTTCGGCCGTCTCGACACATCTTCCGGTAGCTGGGAGCTGTCCGACCTGAGCCTGGTAGTGGGCGACAACCGGATTGAAGGGCGCGGTACCTGGGGCTCCCTGCTAAGCGCCGAGCTGGCCCTGAACCTGCCGGAGCCCGAGCTTTTCCTGCCCGGATTCAGCGGTTCTCTGAAAGCGTCCCTGATGGCGGAGGGAACTCCGGAGAGGCCAACGGGTGAATTGACAGCCAGGGCCCGAAAGCTGGCCTGGCAGGATCAACTGACCGTCGAATCCCTGAATCTGCAGGCGAGTCTGGAGGACGGGCTGCGTCTCGCCAGCCGCCTCGAAGCAGGCGATATCCATGGCTTCGGTCAGCAGCTTGAAACACTCCTCATCGAGGCGGATGGTACCCAGCGACAGCACCTGGTCTCCATTGCCGCAAGCCATGCCGAGGCCGATCTGGAGCTGGGTTTTGAAGGAGGTGTCGGCCCTGACTGGCAAACCTGGCAGGGCGCTCTGTCGCGGGGCGTTATCAATCTGCCGAAGCAGTCCCAGCACTGGGCGCTGGAGTCGCCGGCCGCGCTGGCCTATGGCGCTGATGGCGAGCTTATCTTTGGCGCTCATTGCTGGCGTTGGCAGCAGAGCAGCATCTGCGCCGATGACCAGGCACTGTTCCCGGTGCCACGCATTGCCTATCGCATTGACCGGTTTCCGACCCTGGCTCTGGCACCATTGTTACCTGATGCCGTACGCTGGAACGCCAGGATAAGCGGTGAGATTGATTTCACCAGCACCGCGGGCGGGCCGGATGGGCGCCTGTTCCTGGATGCCGGTGACGGAGAGCTCCAGTTGCTGGTGGACGGAGAATGGGAAGCCCTGGTCTACAATACCCTGACTACCGAAATGCGCCTCAAGCCCCGGCAAGCTGACCTTTCGGCCCGTCTTTCCGGCCCGGAAATCGGCGAGTTTGCCCTGGATATGGCACTGGATCCGAATTCAGAAAACCGCACCATCAAGGGTTCTTTCAGCCTGGAAGGGCTGGACATTGCCCTTGCAGGCCTGTTTTCCGGGCTTGAGGAGGTCGGGGGGCGGGTGAACGGCCAGGGCCAGCTCTCTGGCCCGTTGATGAAGCCGGCCGTGACCGGCGAATTGCGCTTGCTGGATGGCCGGGTGTCGGACCCCCGGTTGCCGGTGCCCATCGAGGAGATGATCGCCAGCATTCGGTTTTCCGGCTATTCGGCGCAGATCAGCGGAAGAATTCGGAGCAATGCCCGGAGCCAGACTGTTGTGGATGGCGAAATCGACTGGCAACAGGCGCCCCGGGGGAAAATCACCATTTCCGGAGAGCGGGTGCCTTTCCACCTGGAACCCTATGCCCAGCTTGAGGTTGAG
This sequence comes from Pseudomonadota bacterium, assembly GCA_034189445.1. Classification (GTDB taxonomy): domain Bacteria; phylum Pseudomonadota; class Gammaproteobacteria; order Pseudomonadales; family Oleiphilaceae; genus Marinobacter. The sequence goes on along the minus strand of JAXHUV010000034.1, from coordinate 4,805 downwards.
CCGGACCTGAACATTGTGTTCCGGGAGGGAACCCTGGCGGTCTCCGGGCAGGTCGGGGTTCCCCGGGGGAAAATCGAGATCCGGGGATTGCCCGAGCAAGCGGTGTCGGTGTCGGAAGATGAGGTTGTTATTGGCATTGCCCGCGAGGAGCCGGTTGTTCGTTCACTGGACATGGATGTGACTGTATTGGTGGGGGAAGACCGCGTGACTTTTGACGCCTTCGGTGTAACCGGTGATCTCAAGGGCTCTCTCAGGATTGGCAATGACCTGGATACCCGGGGTACGCTTCAGTTGGTCAATGGCCGGTATGAAGCCTATGGCCAGGAGCTTGAGATCAGGCGTGCAAGAGTATTGTTTGTTGGCAACCTTACCGAGCCTTACCTTGATATCGAGGCAGTACGAACGGTGGATACCGTTGTCGCCGGTATTCGCCTGACCGGGCCCGTGCAGTCACCCCAGACGGAGGTATTTTCGAATCCGGATATGCCGCAGACGGATGCGCTTTCCTACGTCATTCTGGGCAGAGCGCCCCAGAGCCGGGGCGATGAGGGACAGATGAGCCGGGCGGCCCTGTCACTCGGGCTGACCCAGGCGAACAAAGTGACCGGCCGGATTGGCGAGGAATTTGGCATTCGCCAGTTCACTCTCGAGGCGGAGGGGGCAGGCGATCAGACCTCGGTGGTAGCCAGTGGCTACCTGACGGACCAGTTGAGCGTTCGCTATGGTGTCGGCATCTTCGAGCCGGTCACTACCGTTGCTCTGCGCTATGACCTGGGCCGGTACTTCTATCTGGAGGCTGCCAGTGGGCTGGCGGCCTCCCTGGATATTTTCTACAGCCGGGATTTCTAAGCTCAATCCAGTTCGAAGGTCGCGCTCACCGAGGCACGGATCTCGCGCTCTCCCACACTGGAGACCGTATCCGACATTGACTTGGCTTCGGACATCATCATCGGCACCGGGCGGTGCCCGCCATTGATGTTTATAGTGATTACAGCACCACAGGTCTGGTCAAGCTGGCTGGCAACAAACCGGCACCGGGCCCGGGCGTCCGCTATGGCTCCGGCCAGCGCTTCCTGTTCCATGCCCGTTTGGTCGGAGTGGAAGAACTGATTGGCGCCGAGGTGATAATCAAGACCCACGGCCTGGGCTTGTTGGATGAGGGGGTTCAGCAGGCTAAGGTCACTGATACTGAAGCTGACGGACTGTGATGCCACGGCCTGTTGCCGGGTTTCGCCATCCCGGTCCGGTGCGGGCAAGGTGCGGGTGTATAGGTTGACGGTTGCATCGGAATAGTCACTGAGGCGATCCCGGTAGTCGGTAATGCCTTCCCGCCACTGCTCCATCAGCGCGGCCACCTGATCGGTGGCCCTCTGGGGAAGCTCATGCTCGGCACTGGCGGTAAACTGGAGCCTGGCGCTGTCCGGCTCGTAACGGACACTGCCTTCTCCGGTGAGCGTCACTTCGCCCGCCATTGCCAGGGCCGGCACCGTGAGCGCCAGGGCAAGAAGAAAACGGGGCTTTCGATGTAAACGGTGCTTGCGATTCCGTCCGTTCATGGTATTTCCTCCTTTGGAAACAATCGGGTTATCAGGCATCGCCGGCTTCCGGTTCCAGGCGGGCCAGTTTGAATCGGCGGGCGGCATCCACGAACTGGCCAAAGATGCGTCGGTGTCCGCCATGGTAGAGCAGATATTCCGGGTGCCACTGAATACCAGTCAGCCACTGGCCCCCGGTGCTTTCAATAGCCTGTACGAAAAGGTCATTATCCAGGGCAGTCACGCGCAGATTGCGGCCAAGATGCTTGATCGCCTGGCTATGAATTCGATTGACGCCGATCACCGAGGAACGCATTGCCTGCTCCAGCCTGCTGGAGGTTACCAGTCGCACCCTCTGCAAGGGCAGCAGCAGAGGGCGATGACGGGTGTTTACCCTCAGCGGGGTCACGTTCTGGCACAGGGAACCACCATGAAAAACGTTGATGAACTGTGCCCCGCGGCAAATCCCGAGCACGGGAATGCCGATGGCCTCGGCCTGCTCAAGCAGCGACTGATCGGTGGCATCCCGTTTGCGATCATAGTTTGCGGTAACCCGGGGTTCCTGGCCATATCGTTCTGGATGGACATGGGTGCCGCCAGAGAGCACCAGACCATCAAGCATGGTTACGGCTACCCGTGACCCGGGACGAATGTAGTGGGTCCGGGCACCGTGCAGGCGCAGGCTAAGGCCGATCAGGCGATGGGCCAGGCTTTTACGGGCGGGACCGCTGATGCCGATGGTCAGGCCGGGAACCTCGAACGCCTGCTCGGGATACTGTTCAGACATAGCCGTTCCTGGCCAACCAGTCGTCGGTGGTCTCTCGCCAGCTGTGGGTCAGGTTGTGCAGGTTGAGTTGCCGCCGCTGCCGGAATAACCGGCGCATGTCGGCCAGGTCGTCCGGATTGTTGGCCAGTTGCTCAAGTGGGATCCAATCGTTCCACACGGTAGAGAAATGCCAACCGGGATTATCGATATCGCAATCCGGCAACCGGTAGTGCAGGGTTGGCCGGCCTTTGATTCTCGGATCCCGAACGCGGCGTTCCACGCGTTCCCTGTCCAGGTGGGTGAAGAGCGGGAGCAGATCAAGCGCCCGGTTTCGGGTCGGATTGAACTCCAGGTAGTCCTCCATCAGCTCGTCGAGATTCGGATGGTAGTTATCATCCACCAGAAGCTCGGTGTAGCGGCCGTGCCAGGGTTCGATAAAGGCAGTGAATTTGCGGCTGACATCCAGTTGATGTCGGCTCTTGAGCCAGTCGTAGAGCACCGCGAAAGCCTGAAAGTAACGCACCATTGTCTCCGGCCTGAGATCGGGCAGTTCCGGATTCAGCTGTAGGCCGAAGGCGAAATAAATGGCATTCCGGCTTCCCCGCGCTCCCGCGCTCCTGAGGTTATCTACGAGGGTTTCAATCACCGCCACGCTGGAGAAATTCAGGGGCGGACTGATGATTTCCAGTGGCACGATACGCTCGGCGGCGGCATCAATCACATTCATCGCCTGGCCGCCCAGTTCCCGGATTGACTGGGGCAGCCGATCATCCGCCAGATCGAGATCCTTGATCGGATCGCAATCAAGCTCCACTGTGAACTCGCCCAGTGCTGTCTGCAGCGTTGTCACGTAGCGTGACTGGAGTACCGGAGTCGCTTCCAGAAGACTCGCGACTAATGTCACCAGCTTATCATAGCCCAGGCCAGAAAGTTCGATCTCGACCCCAACGCGGCGCTCTTTGCCTTCGTTTGTTTTCAGGGTGTCAGGCATTCTGCAGGCACTGGCTTGGATCATGGCGCTTTCAGTTTCCTGACTGTTTCCTGGGGAGATATGCACTAACCATATCACAACCCTTTTGATCATTACTGTTAGGCAGAGGCAAGAAAATAATGAGCCTGGCTTTACACTGGATATAATGCTGTATATAGTCAGATTACTGTATAAAAAAACAGGGCGCCCGGAGCTGCTTTTCCGGAGCGAAATTTCCGACCCGGCCCCGATGATAGAGCGGAGTAGCATGATGAAACTGACAGCAAGGCAGTCGCAGGTACTGGATATCGTGCGCCGATACGTGGACGAGACCGGCTATCCGCCAACTCGTGCTGAAATTGCGGCGGAGCTGGGTTTCCGTTCGGCCAATGCCGCGGAGGAACACCTTCGGGCGCTGGCGCGAAAGGGTGCCATTAAAATGGTGCCGGGGGCCAGCCGCGGTATCCGTTTACCCGAGGTAGAAGAGAATCTGGGTTTACCGGTTATCGGTCAGGTTGCTGCCGGTAGTCCGATCCTCGCTCAGGAGCATATTGAGGATCATTGTACTCTCCAGCCTGAATTCTTTTCGCCGTCGGCGGATTACCTTCTGCGCGTTCGGGGCATGAGTATGAAGGATATCGGCATTCTCGATGGCGATTTGCTGGCCGTACACAGCACACGGGATGTTCACAATGGCCAGGTGGTTGTGGCCCGGGTTGGCGATGAGGTCACGGTAAAACGTTTCCGCAAGGAAGGCTCGAAGGTCTACCTGATTGCCGAGAACGAAGAATTCGCACCCATTGAAGTGGATCTGACCCAACAGGAACTGTTCATCGAGGGTCTGGGTGTCGGCGTGATTCGCCGCTCTGATTTGCACTGATCAGTCCGGATAGCTTCAGATAGATTGGAAAACGGGTGAATTATGGAACAAATGAGCTTTAATCAGAATCTGGCCTACAACCCTAATGCTCTGTCCTGTTCAGTGCCGGCAAGCGCCGCCCGCGAGCGACGTTCCGTTACTCGCGCCCGACGTTCTCCGGAACCCACCGAAGCTCAGGTCTCGGGCAACGTAACGGAAATTATCCTGCCGGAAGGCCAGGTAGAAAACTTCCAGCTGCTGCTGCCCATGCTGACCCAACTGAACCAGGAAAAGCGCTGGCTGGCCTGGATTGATCCACCTCAGACACTGGTCAGCAAGTGGCAAAAGATGCACGGGATCATCGCTGGCGAGTTGCTGGTGCTCCGTTCAACGACGGACTATCCCGCGCGGGAGTTGGCCCAGCGAGCCCTCAGTGCGGGTACTTGTCATGCGGTGATTCTGTGGACCCGTAAGCTGGGCCGTGCTGCCTTCGAGTCCCTGCAAAAAGCCTCTGCCGAAGGTAACAGCCACGGGGTTGTTCTCAGGCAGCGTTAGTCGTTCAGTGAAGTGTGTAGGAGCGCTGGGCGTTCGGGGTGTCCAGTTCGTCATCTTCCCAGTCGATATCCTGGACAACGTTGCCGACAGCCTCAATACCGGCCGCAATCATTGCCTTGG
>JAXHUV010000339.1:0-2006 GCA_034189445.1 Pseudomonadota bacterium | reverse complement strand
ACCCATCGCGAAAGCTTTGCCCAGGTGATCATGGAGCCTCTGCTTCGTGAGCGGCTACTGGCGATCAATACCCGAAATGGTAAACCTTGGCTGGACCAGCGGCGACTCGATCAGGCCGTCTCCGCCATTACCCGCCTTCCCGCCAACAAAGTAATGGAAGCCAACCAACTGGCAACCGGACTGCTCCATGGAGGCATCACGGTGGAGGGCTTGCCGGGTTGGGATGGCGGCAGGGGGCAGACCATCCAGTTTATCGACTGGGCCACTCCTGCGAACAACATCTTCACGGTGGTGAATCAATTCAAGGTCAAATGCCCGCCCGGCCATGACGGCTGGAAAGGTCACGTCGTTCCGGATCTTGTGCTGTTCGTGAACGGCATTCCCCTGGTGGTCATCGAGTGCAAAAGCCGGACGGTTCCTGAAGGCCTTTCAGATGCCGTGGACCAGCTACGCCGATACTACGATCAGCGTCATCAGGATCTCGAAGTAGAAGAACACGAAGGCGCCCCGGCCCTGTTCTCTACCAACCAGTTTATGGTGGCCTCCAACTTCGATGATGCCCGGGTGGGAACCATTGGTGCCGGGTTTAACCATTACCTGAACTGGAAAACCGTGGCACCCCAATCCGAAGCGGACGTTGCCGACGCTCTGGGAGTCCAATCGCTTTCGTCACAGCAACGATTGATTGCGGGCATGCTGCCTCCCGCCAACCTGTTGGATATTGTCCGCCACTTCACGCTCTTCATGACCATGGGCGGGCAGACCATCAAACTGGTGTGCCGGTATCAGCAGTATCGGGCCGTCACACGAGCCGTCCAGCGCCTGAAAACCGGTAAAACCCGGGCCGAAGACGGCGAACACGACCGGCGTGGCGGGATCATTTGGCACACCCAGGGAAGCGGAAAGAGCCTGACGATGGTATTCCTGGTGCTCAAGTTCCGAACCGATCCGGAGCTACGCCGTTTCAAAGTGATCGTGATTACAGACCGGAAAGACCTGCAGGACCAGCTATCAGAAACGGCCGAGCTGACCGGCGAGACGGTCAAAGTGGCTGGCAATACCGGCAAGCTGAAAGCCATCCTGGGGCAGCCAGGGCCCGGGCTGGTATTCGCAACCATCCAGAAATACCGGGAGCATGAGAGCCCGTCTGCCGCCTATCCTTCCCCAAAGAAAGAACGAGGGCTGGAACTGAATCGTCGCGATGCGGCAGAAGAACCTGGCGATGAGCCGTTGAAGCCCATCCCTTCAAGGCCTCTGGGTCTGATCAATGAAAGCCCGGACATTCTGGTGATGATCGACGAAGCTCACCGCACCCAGGCCGGGGACCTGCACGCGAACCTTTTGCAGGCGGTACCCAACGCAGCCCGGATTGGTTTTACCGGCACCCCGATTATCATGGGCAGGAAAAAACAGACCAGCGAGATCTTCGGCGACTACATCGACCGCTACACCATAAAGGAAGCGGAGAACGATGGCGCCACGGTACCGATCCTTTACGAGGGTCGGACGGCTGAAGGCGCAGTGAAGGAAGGCGCCAACCTGGATGACCTGTTCGAAGACCTGTTCAAGGAACGCACCAAGGACGAACTGGAACTGATCAAGAAGAAATACGCCACCAAGGGCCAGATTTTTGAGGCGCCCCGGCTGATTGAGGAAAAGGCAGCGGACATTCTGCGCCACTACGTGACCAACATCCTGCCCAATGGTTTCAAGGCCCAGCTGGTCGCCTATAGCCGAAGAGCCGCCATCCGCTACCTGGAAGCGCTCAAACAGGCCAGGACGAAGCTGCTTGAGGAGGCCATCGCGCTACCTCCTGAAGACAAGAACATTAGCGAGACTGAGCTAATTACCCGGCCACCCAGAATCAAGGCTGCCATCAAGGCCTGGCAATATCGTGAGTTACTGCAGCAATTGGAGTTTGCTGTGGTATTCAGCAGCAGTAACAACGATGACAGCGGCTGGGCCCAGTGGAGTGATCGTGCGGAGATCGAGCAGAACATCAAACG
>JAXHUV010000338.1:0-2012 GCA_034189445.1 Pseudomonadota bacterium | reverse complement strand
GCCTGGTATCATATAAAGGACCTTCTCCCGGCCGATGAGCGGGGAGCTGCGCTGTCTCCCGAGGCCATGCATCTCTCCCTGTCCAGGGCGCTGATGGTTTCGGTATTCCAGCGCTTCTTCCTGGTGGCCTTCTGGTACCTGGTGGGCGGCATCGGCCTTGCCGTTCTGGCACGAGGTCTGGTGGCGCTCGCTGATCAATGGCCTCAGGCGCCGGCCAGGCCGCGATTTGAGATGATGTCAGAGGTTGCTGGCTGGATTCCGGCCAGGGTTCTGTCCTTGACCTTCGGCCTTGCCGGCGATCTCGCCGGCTGGCTCCGGGAAATCCGCCAGACACTGACCGGCGTTACCAAAAAAGCCGGAGAGGTGCTTATGATTTCGGCCAATGGGTCGTTGACCGGCTACGCACTGGATCCAGCCCGTTTTTCCCGGATTCATCCGGATGAGTGGACGGCGTTCGGAGGACGAAGCCTTGGGGCAATCAGGGATTTGTTGAACAGAAGCATGCTGGTATGGATATGCATACTCGCTCTGCTGGTCATTTCCGGGGTTGTCTGACTCGATTTTGTTCCCAGAGAATTTCTTCGCCACCTTCGCGCCGGGCCAGTACGCGGGCGATGATAAATAACAGATCAGAGAGACGGTTCAGATAGTGCCGGGAGGCGGTATTGATGGAGTCTTCCTGGCCAAGGGCGACCACAATCCGCTCTGCGCGGCGGCATACCGCGCGGGCAAGGTGACATTGGGCCGCCCCTGAGCCGCCGCCGGGCAGGACAAAATTCTTCAGTGGTGGCAGACCCTCGTTATGCCGGTCCAGGGTGCCCTCCAGCCATTCGATGTGTTCGTCACCGATCACACGGCTGCCGGGGATGGCAAACTCCCCGCCCAGATCAAACAGGTGGTGTTGAACACGGCGCAGGATCTCCACCAGTTCGTCGTCGCTGTCCAGAGCCTCGATCAATAGCCCGATATGGCAATTGAGCTCATCGACGGTGCCCATGGCTTCGACCCGCTGAGCATTCTTGGCAATACGATTGCCATCCGCCAGACCCGTAGAGCCATCATCTCCGGTACGGGTGTAAATCCTGGAGAGGCGATTGCCCATCAGTTTGCTCCTGTTGATGTGACGACTATTTGTTGACGGGACACTAGTGTTGTACCCGTTCGGTCAGCGTTTGGTTCACTGGTTTTTTTAATGCCGAGCTCTTTTCCCGGTTTCGCCAGATATCCGTTGGTAAAGTCTATCTCGGTGCGGTGCCCCCAGAGAATACCGATCACATGGCCTCGATGTCGGCCCGCTGGTCACTCAGTCGTTTCAGGCTGCCCTGGGCGTCCCGGAGTTTTTCCTTCTCCTTTTCGACCACCTCGGCCGGTGCCTTGGCGGTGAACTTCTCGTTGCCCAGCTTGCCCTCGAGGCGGCCGATATCCTTGTTCAGGCGATCCAGCTCCTTGTCCAGGCGCTTGAGCTCGGCATCCTTGTCGATCAGGCCCGCCATGGGGACCAGCACTTCCATCTCGCCCACCAGTTGGGTGGCAGACATGGGGGCCTTGTCACCCTCGAACCACTCCAGCTTCTCCAGCTTGGCCAGGGAGATCAGGAACTGGCGGTTGTCGTTCATGCGGCGCTGGTCCTCGGCGCTGCCTCCCTTGAGCAGAACCGGAACCTGTTTGCCGGGAGAGATGTTCATTTCGCCACGGATGTTCCGTACCGCCACAATCACGCCTTTGAGCCACTCGATATCGGCGGCGACGGCGGCATCCTGCTTGCTCTCGTCCGGCTGCGGGAACGGCTGCAGCATGATGCTGTCACCGGTCTTGCCGGCCAGCGGGGCGATGCGCTGCCAGATTTCTTCGGTGATGAACGGCATGATCGGATGCGCCAGGCGCAGCACGACTTCCAGAACGCGAACCAGGGTACGGCGGGTACCGCGTTTGGCTTCGGCGCTGGCGTTGCCGTCGTTCAGCACCGGCTTGGACAACTCCAGGTACCAGTCGCAGTATTCGTTCCAGATGAA
>JAXHUV010000337.1:0-2035 GCA_034189445.1 Pseudomonadota bacterium | reverse complement strand
AAAATCCGGCCGCAAAAATCAGGTTGAAGCACTCGGAATTGGTCAGGCGATCCGCCGCATCCTGATCGTAAATGCCCTTCTCAACCGCCTTTCGCCGCAACACGTCCGGATCCATGCCGGCACCGTCATCCTTGATAAACAGCAGGATATGATCGCCCTCCTGCTCGGCAGACAGGGTAACGGTACCCTGCCGTGGTTTACCTGCTTTCTCGCGTACCTCCGGGGCTTCAATCCCGTGATCGACCGAATTCCGAACCAGATGAACCAGCGGGTCAGACAGCGCCTCGACCAGGTTCTTGTCGAGGTCGGTGTCTTCACCGTGCATCACCAGGTTGACCTCTTTCTTGAGGTTCCTGGCCAGATCACGCACCACCCGGGGGAACCGGCCAAACACCTTCTTGATCGGCTGCATTCGGGTCTGCATGACTGCGGACTGGAGATCGGTAGTGACCACATCAAGGCTCGAAACCGCCTTGTGCATGTGTTCATCTTCGCTTTCGGCCCCCAGACGCTGCAAGCGGTTACGCACCAGCACCAGTTCGCCCACCATGTTCATGATGTCGTCGAGGCGTTTTGTATCGACACGCACCGTGGTTTCCGACGGCGGGACATGATCCCGGGCCGGCATGGCGGGTGCGGCAGCGCCTTTGGCTTCCGGCTTCTCGGGCTTCGGCGCCTCTGCTTTCGGTTTCGCCGGCTCTTTTGGGGCTGAAGGCCCTTTCGGCGCTGAAGACTCCTCCGGGGTTGAAGACTCTTCCGGGGTTGAAGACTCCACCCCCGCTGTCGGGCTTCCGCCTTTGCCGTGAAGATCGTCCAGCAGTTTTTCGAATTCGTCGTCGGTGATCAAGTCATCGCCGCCACCGCCTTCTGCCCTGGTGGCCGGCTTTTCTTCTTTTCCGACAGCCCCTTCCTCGGCCGCTGGTGTGCCGGCAAACCGCCCTTTTCCGTGCAACTGGTCCAGCAGCGCCTCGAATTCGTCGTCGGTAATTTCATTGTCTCCGGAGCTTTCCGGGTCGCCGCCCGGCGATCCTGCGCCTGATGCCGTTGAGGTGTCCTCGGATTTCTCGTCCTGCAGTGCATCCAGAAGCTGTTCGAATTCGTCGTCGGTGATGTCGCCACCGTCTTCTGCCGGTTCGCTCTCTTCGTGCTCAGATTGAGACGCAGCGACCGGTGCCCCTTCACCTTCCGGCCGAGCCAGGGCACCCAGGCATGCAATCAGTTCATCCGGAGCCGGTGTCGGCGCCTCGTGATTGCGGACCTGCTCAAACATTGCATTGACGTGGTCCAGGGTTTCCAGAACCACGTCCATCAGTTCAGAGTCCACCTTGCGCTTGTGATTACGCAGGATGTCAAAAACGTTCTCGGCGGAATGGCAGCAATTCACCAGCGCTTCAAGCTGAAGAAAGCCCGCGCCGCCTTTAACGGTGTGAAAGCCACGGAAGATGGCGTTGAGCAGATCACTGTCGTCAGGGTGTTGCTCAAGATCCACCAACTGCTCTGACAGCTTTTCGAGGATCTCGCCGGCTTCTATCAGGAAGTCCTGCAAAATCTCGTCATCAGCATCAAACGCCATGCGTTACCCTCTTTTACTCAGAAACCGAGACTGGACAGCAGGTCGTCCACGCCATCCTGTCCCGAAACCACATCCTCACGCTCATCGGGCTTGATCTGGGGCCCGACGCCCTTCTCTGAAGATTCTTCTTTTTCTGCAATCTGGTGCACCGTGCCCGTGAGCTGGTCCACATGGCTGGCCATCACCACCAGGCTGAGCATCTGCTCCTCAACCTCTTTCACCAGGGCGGTGACCTTCTGGATCACCTGTCCTGTCAGATCCTGAAAGTCCTGTGCCAGCAGAATTTCCGAGAGGCTGTTGTACATGGTGTCTGCGTCGGCAGCCATGCCGACGAAAAAACGATCAATCCGGACGTAAAGCTCGCGGAACTCGGCCGGCTGCATTTCCCGGCGACGCAAGCGCTGCCATTCACCATGCAAAGCGGCGGCCTCATCTCTCAGTGCATTGGCCACCGGCATGACC
>JAXHUV010000336.1:0-2036 GCA_034189445.1 Pseudomonadota bacterium | reverse complement strand
AAAACGCCGGCTTCCAAGTAACCCGCCACAGGCTGGTGGACATGGCCACCCAGATCGACGTGGCCCGAGGGGCTGCCCCGCCCTGATTCAAACCGGTAAAAGGAGCATGTCACAACCGCAGGCACCGCAGTCAACGACCAAGGTTTAGTTTCGAACTGCAGGAGACTCCCGTATAATCCTGCCTACTTTTTAACCGCAGTTAAACGTATCTCAACGTACCAGGAAGGATCACACATGCAATTCGACAACATCCCCGCAGGCAAGAACCCGCCTGAAGACATCTACGTTGCCATCGAGATTCCCGCCAACAGCTCCCCGGTCAAGTACGAACTGGACAAAGACATGGGCGCCCTGCTGGTAGACCGCTTCATGGCCACTCCCATGTTCTACCCGGCCAACTACGGCTTCATCCCCCACACCCTGGCGGACGATGGTGACCCCCTGGACGTGCTGGTTGTCACCCCCTACCCGCTCCAGGCTGGCTCCGTGATTCGCTGCCGCCCGGTGGGCGTTCTGAACATGGAAGACGAAGCCGGTGACGACGCCAAGCTGGTGGCGGTTCCCCATGACAAGCTGACCACAACCTACCACGACGTCAGGGAAATTCACGACCTGCCCGAGTTGCTGCGCGAACAGATCAGGCATTTCTTTGAGAACTACAAGACGCTTGAGCCGGGCAAGTGGGTTAAAGTGCGAGGCTGGGACAACGCCGAGGCCGCCAGGAAGGCCATTGTGGATTCCGTGAACGCCTACAAAGGCTGAGCCGGACATTTCATGGCAATCAAAAAACCGGGTCTCGCGCCCGGTTTTTTGATTTTTCGAATAATAGCCGCAACTTTCAGCCCCTGGACAGCAGATCCCGCATATCACTGATCGCGGAATTGGCCCGGGAAAGGTAGGCCGCCATGGTCAGGGAGTGGTTGGCAAGCACACCAAAACCGCTGCCGTTGAGAATCACCGGGCTCCACATTTCGCCCTGGGCACCCTCCAGCTCGATGATCACCTGCCGCACGCTGGCCATGGCATTCTTGTCCTGGAGCACGTTCCGGAAATCCACTTCGATCGCCCGGAAGATATGCAGCAGTGCCCAGGCACTACCCCGGGCCTCGTAAAAAACGTCGTCGATTTTCGTCCAGGGGGTTTTCACGTCCTCACCGGCGGCTTCTTCCGCCAACGGATCCCCGGCATTCATGTTGACCACGGCATCAGACACCGAGGCTTTGCCGACGCTTTCGCCGAGCGTACGGGACAGGCTACCCAGGCGGGTTTCCAGGTCTGCCAGCCAGTTGCTCAGGTTATCGGCACGGGCAAAGAACTGGGCATCCGCTTGCTCCGGGCTCGATAGCCGGTCCAGGTAACGCTTGAGCGCCGTAATACCACGACGGTATTCTGCCTCGGTTGAGGGAATCGCCCAGCTTTCGCTGTCGAAATGGAACTGGGGCTCGGCGATTATGAGATCCGGATCTTCCGCGGACTGGCTCTGGGATCGGCTGATGTCCTTCCGCATGGCGCGGGAAAGGTCGCGGAGCTGTACCAGCACGCCATACTCCCAGTTAGGCATGTTATCCAGCCACAATCCTGGCGGGAAGATATCGTTGGAGATGTAGCCGCCCGGCTTGTCCAACAGGGTTTCCGCGATACGGATCATGGTGGCGGTGGTGGCAAAGCCAGTGACCGGCTCCCGGCCCATGGTACTGGCAACCGAGCGCGTATGCTCGCGCACCGAGAATTTCGCAGGCTCACTGCTCCAGTACATGCCAAGCACCAGCGCTACCAGCAGATACACCACGATCAGTGCCAGAATCAATTTGCCGATTATACCGCTACCGCCGGCATAATCCTGAACATCGTCTTTCTTGTCCCTGAAGTACTGTCTGATTTTGCCTGGCATATGACTTTTAATCCCCTGTTTGTTGATTGTCAGCGGCAGACCGGCCGGCCTGGATGGTAAACCATGGCTCCGTTGGTACCCGACTCACAGAATAACGAGTAATCCATGGCAGTTTCCACTCTTGTGACCAACAGTTTCAGGCTGC
>JAXHUV010000335.1:0-2063 GCA_034189445.1 Pseudomonadota bacterium | reverse complement strand
CCCCCCCCCCCCCCCCCCCCCCCCCCCCCCCCCCCCCCCCCCCCCCCCGCCCCCCCCCCCCCCCCCCCCCACCCCCCCCCCCCCCCCCCCCCCCCCTATTAATAATTAGGGTGGCCGAGCCCCAACCCCGGCCCCCCTGCTCCGCCGCCCCTTGAACCTTTCGACTCCTCAGCCACAAGAGTTATCAGGAAGATTGCGTAAGTCTCAGTATTATGCAAACAGTCTTTTGTTTTTGAAAAGCTATTGCAAATTATGCAAATCGTCGAAATCCGATCATTCAGAATTCTCATTAAGAAAAGACTCACTTGATCGGTGTGATGTCAGCTCTCAAGCATTTTATGCTTAAAGCTTCTCTCCCCGCCGGCCCTTTTCAACCCCCCCCCCCCCTTTTTGTTGTTGTTGTTGTTGCTATTTCAGTCTTCTTAAAAGATATGAGGAATACATTTTACTTGTGCAATGTTTACCTTGTACATTCCCGGGAAGTATTATTAAAAAGGCCGCACAGTTTGAGATTAACATACAAATCTTCTTATATCTTGGAGGAAGAAAACTTTCCGTTCCGTTCCGTTCAAACACTTGCACAAGTGTCTTATTTACGGTGAAATATATCCCTCATATTTTTTTAGGAAGCTGAAATCGTCAAAGATCGGATTGAAAAGGGCCGGCGGGGAGAGAAGCTGTAAGTACACTTGAAAAACTGATTTGGATTCATATAATTTCGTGTCGTGTCTCGATCTAGTAGCCGAGAATTTCTGACAACACCACTCGATATGAGAATGCACCTTAGATACCTATGTATATCAGTCCAAGGTCACAAGTGAATGATTTACCATGCGTGACACAGTGGCAAAGATCCGGAGTGTTATCTACCCAGGGTGTTTACCATACACCAGGAAGTAGATTGAATGTCCTTTTGTCACTGCGTGAGTTTATATTAAAGCGTTGGCCTTTTCCCACAGGCGGACGAGATAAAACCGCGTTGTTCTCTCATTTATTCCCCGAAGACGTCGTCACGCTGCCCACTTGGCTTGGTTAAAACGATGTGACACGCAAAACTCTCAACAGAGTGTGACCCAGAGAGTAAACAGTTCAGGAGCGAAAGAAAAACAGTTTCTCTTCTTTACTCTGATACTCGAGAGTACAGTGTGATATTCTAAGAGTAGCGAAGAGAACAGAGCGGTTATATCTCCGCCGCCTGTGCCTTTTCCCATGTGAAAACCGAGGGACTGGCAAAACGGTGTTTCGCTGAATTGTATGAATGTGTTGTCTACTGTTCGCATATGTCATGCTTGTTTGTCTTGCACAAGTGAAGAATGGGGGAAGTCCCAAAACACTTGAACACGAAACTAAACCTGATAAGGTCACAGCAAGTGACTCGTTACTTTGTCGCGTAGTTTGTGTCTGTATGTGCTTAGCAAAGCCTTTCTAGGTCGAGAAAAACTTTGACGGGAACGCAGAAGAAGAAGAAGGTCGAGAAAATATCTCTGTTTTTGTATTAGGTAAAACGTTTTTGGCAGAGAGCAATGTGCTTCTTTGATTTTCATCTGGAATTGCGTGACAGTTTGCAGTCATGATATGTGAGACGATACGCGGCTTTGGCCCTTGTTTTGCGTGACACATCGTTTTTGACCCTGCCACGTGGGCAGCGTGACGCCGACTTCGGGGGAAGGCGTCCTGGGTATCCTTGTGTTTTAGGCCGAGCCCCAAGACTTTCGCTGGAAACGCAGGATCTTTACAGTGCGCATTGATCTTTACGCATGCGTTTGCACACGAGGGTAGTACAAACTGTCTAGTGTCTTCACATAAAGGTGACTCCGGTACCGCAACAACAACAGAACTTCTCTCTTTGTCTCTATTTGTATTTCCCTCTCTCTCTTATCATACACACACACACACACACACACACACACACACACACACACACACACACACACACACACACACACACACACACTAGATCATTTCGGGCCAAAATCTGCCCAAAAAAGCATCAAAATGGCTCTTTTTTTTTTCCTCTCTTCTTTTTTTCAACTGGTCACGTGACCATGACGTCATCAGTCACG
>JAXHUV010000334.1:0-2071 GCA_034189445.1 Pseudomonadota bacterium | reverse complement strand
GAGTGTTACAGCCGCCCCCATGTTGTTTGGAACGCTGGTAACCGTGGCCGGCTTCGTTCCCATCGGATTTGCCCAGTCGGGTGTCGGGGAATATACCGGCAACATTTTCTGGGTGTTGGCTTTTTCGTTGTTAATTTCCTGGGGGGTGGCGGTCACATTCACCCCCTATCTGGGCGTCAGGCTCCTGCCCGATTACCCTGGCCATACTGGCAAGAACCTCTATCAAAGTGCTTTATATCAGCGGTTGCGTGGGGTGATTACCGCTTGCGTACGTTATCGTAAAACTGTCGTTTTCATCACCCTGGGCTTGTTGTTGCTCAGTGCGTTCGGCATGGCAACTCAGGTGCAGAAGCAATTTTTTCCCAGTTCCGATCGCCCCGAAGTTCTGGTGAGTGTCTTTGCTCCGCAGGGGAGCACTATTGCCACCACGGATGAAAGTGTCAGGCGCCTTGAAGCGATACTGATGGATATGCCGGAGGTGAAAAGCCTTTCCGCTTACATCGGCGCCGGGGCACCCCGATTCTTTATATCGGCCAATCCGGAACAACCGGACCCGGCCTTCGCCAAGGTGGTTGCTATCGGGCAGGACGCTGAAGGGCGCGATCGCATCATATCAGCGCTGGAAGCCAGAATCGCCGCGGGTGAATTTCCAGAAGCACGAATACGGGTAACGCGTTTACTGTATGGCCCACCGGTGGTTTGGCCTGTCAGTTTTCGCGTGTTGGGTCCGGAACCCGATCAACTCAGAGAAATAGCGCACCAGGTTCGTGCTCTCATGACTGAGCACCCGAATCTTGTTATGCCGCACCTGGAATGGGATGAGCGGGTGCCCACCACTTACCTGGATATGGATCCGGAAACCCTGGGTTGGCTGGGCCTGACACCGGTAGAGGTTGCCCGGCAACTGCAATTGCAACTCCGGGGAGTGGCAGTCACCGAGTTGCGCCAGGACATAAGAAGCGTTCAGCTGGTGGCGCGTAATGCCCGTGGCGAGGTGATCATGCCGGAAGATCTTGAAATCAAAACCCGCGATGGCCGCAAACTTTCCGTACAGCAACTGGGCAAGTGGCAGGTTCGCTATGAAGATCCCGTCATCAAGCGTTACAACCGGGACCCCTTCCTGGCCGTTCACGCCGATGTAAAAGGCGCCCAGCCACCGGATGTCACCAAGGAAATCTGGAGTGCGATGGCAAGCCTGCGGGAACAATTGCCCGAGGGGTATCGTATTGAAATCGGTGGCACGGTGGAGCAATCAGCGAAGGCGGATGCGTCCATTCAGAAATTACAACCGCTGATGTTGGCGCTGATGCTGATCTTTATCATGCTCCAGATGCGTTCATTTATCGGCACATTGACCGTTCTGGCCACCGCGCCACTGGGTCTGATTGGCGCCGTGCTGGCTTTGCTGCTGTTTAATCAACCCTTCGGCTTTACCGCTCTGCTGGGGCTGATTGGCCTGGGTGGCATTCTGATGCGAAACACCATGATTCTGACACAGCAGGTGCAGGATAACTTCGACACCGGCCTGGAAGCCCGGGAAGCCGTTGTCGAGGCGGCAGTGCAACGTGCCCGGCCCGTGGTACTCACCGCCCTGGCAGCCGTTCTGGCGTTTATACCTCTGACCCTTGACCTGTTCTGGGGGCCGCTGGCTTATGTCCTTATTGGCGGTGTAGCGGTGGGGACACTGATCACGCTGTTGTTTGTCCCGGCGCTTTATGCCCTTTGGTTTCGCTTGAGAATAGAAAGTTAACGGCCTGAGCAATCGCCAGCTTCCGTCAGCACCTGCTTCGCACTTGCCCCGAAAGCTGCCCGGCAGGTGTTTGAGTCCTGCCGCCCCCCTAATCGGCTACCGCATACAGCTTGTTATCACGCCCTTATTAGTGGCAACCCCCGCCGCCACCACCACCTCCACTGCCCGCCACCGCCGCGCAGCGGCATGGGGCGACGGCAGAGACGAAGGGAGGTAACTCTGACAAAGGGAGGTAACTCTTACCTCTCATCATCATGGGCATAGCTTCATCAAGTGTATGTACAAAATAAGGCAGTGGGAACCCCCGCCGCTACCATCACC
>JAXHUV010000333.1:0-2072 GCA_034189445.1 Pseudomonadota bacterium | reverse complement strand
TGTCTTTTTTTACACACACACACACACACACACACACACACACACACACACACACACACACACACACACACACACAAACACACACACACACACACTCACGCATTCACGCACAAATACACCTACACGCACGCACGCAAATTCGCATGTACGCACATGTGTACAGTACATGCATGCACATAAACGCACGCACACACACACACACACACACACACACGCACACACACACACACACACACACACACACACACACACACACACTCGCATAACAAAGATGTCCTACATTTCTGCGCAATATATTTTTCTCCGAAATACACCGCTTTCTGTTTACTCTCTCTCTCTCTCTCTCTCTGTTCCCCCACGATTCTTGTCTGGTAAACCCAGACTAGGAAGTTAAGGAGAAAGTAGCCACGTAGACGTTGTATTCTGAAACGTGCATTTGTCCCAGTCTGCTCTACATATCCAGGCAAGATACTGGCATATTCGTTTTCCAAACGTTGTTACGCTTTTTCGCATTTTCGCCTAGTACAGTGGCTATACAAAATTCAGGATACTAAGTAAGGGAACAGGTCATTTAGCTGTCCTGATAATTGGTGTGTTAACATTTCATCGGTTACCACTGAGCCCCTAAATAAGCACGTCGTGTAATGATATAATGATTATGATTATAATGATATAACAACAACAACAATAGCAACAGCACAGACGACGACGACAACAACGACAAAAACAACAACGACGACGATGATAATGATGATGATGATGATAATATCAACAACAATAACAACAACAAAAACAGCAACAACAACAATAATAATGATAATTAAAATGATAATAATAATAATAATAATGATAACAACAACGATACCAGTACTTCTACTACTACTACTACTACTTCTACTACGACTACTACTACAACCACCACTACTACTACCACCACCACCACCCCCAACCACTCGACTTGGCACACACACAAACATGTGAGAGACAGGACACTGATGCTGCTATTTTTACCAGTTGAGATTGCTGGTGACTATAGCCTTCAGAAAATTGATATTCCATGCCACCTGCCCGGGTGCTCAACAGCGTCACACACATGAAACCAAGAAGCTCCCAGTAACACCGATGTGTCCCGCTTACACCCGCTTGAAAACGACAGACACCCTTTGTTGACGTGAATATTACGACACGAAGTGTGACTCAATATAAAATGATCCCATGTTACAAATAAAGCGTCTGCCAGGTTTTTCCTGGTATACGTATCATATTTCCTCCCATCACTTGGCCCTGACTGCTTGTGGTGTGTAGATACAGACAAATAAAATGTATGTTACGATCAAGAGGAGAAATTGGTAATTATATTTTGTGATTACTTCTACGTGCTTCACACGTATTGCATTGTTACTGGTATTCGAAGGCAAAGACTACATGTGGTGTGCACATACAAGAAAAATGGTGCATGTTACGGTTAAGAGGAGAAATTGGTTATTACGTTCATTTTTATCACAACACGTAATAACCAATTTCTCATCTTGACCGTAGCATGCATTTTATTTTTCTTGTATGTTCACACCACATGCGGTACTGTCAATGAATACCAGTAGTTCGATATTTTTCGTAAAATCACCAAGCTGCTGTCTATTTTTTACAGTTCAGTTTCATCAGATCTATTCAAAGAGGGAAAAACATTTTAGTCACTTGAAATAACTTTAAAAAAAAGTGAACATCCTGGTTACTTGTTCTTCTTTTCTTTCCTGAGCTTTAAAGGTCCAATGCCCGCCACAAAACTGTCTCAATTCGGCCCAAAAGTTACAAAATCAGACTCAATGGGGTCAAATAACATATGCGTGCAAAAGAAAAGTTAAAACTAGGCAGATGTAAGTGTTTCGACGGTTAGCGTTATATAGTAAGAACAAAGAAGGGCGTTCGTGCAAGAAACTTTCTTTTCCTTGAAGCTCGTTAACTCCTCGTAAATCGTTCACATTTTAAAAGAGAATACTTTGTAAGTGATTGGCTGCGGAAATGTACAGGGAACCCAGGGGCGGCGGAGGGTCGAAATTATGGGGAGGGGGTGG
>JAXHUV010000332.1:0-2076 GCA_034189445.1 Pseudomonadota bacterium | reverse complement strand
TTTTGTATAATGGGTCAGCGACTTACTTTCAGTGGCAAGCTTAACCGTTTAGGGGAGGCGTAGGGAAACCGAGTCTTAACAGGGCGATCAGTCGCTGGGAGTAGACCCGAAACCGGGCGATCTATCCATGGGCAGGTTGAAGGTTGAGTAACATCAACTGGAGGACCGAACCGACTACCGTTGAAAAGTTAGCGGATGACCTGTGGATCGGAGTGAAAGGCTAATCAAGCCCGGAGATAGCTGGTTCTCCTCGAAAGCTATTTAGGTAGCGCCTCATGTCTCACCTTGGGGGGTAGAGCACTGTTTCGGCTAGGGGGTCATCCCGACTTACCAACCCGATGCAAACTCCGAATACCCAAGCGTGCAATCATGGGAGACACACGGCGGGTGCTAACGTCCGTCGTGGAAAGGGAAACAACCCAGACCGCCAGCTAAGGTCCCGAAGTTCTGGTTAAGTGGGAAACGATGTGGGAAGGCCCAGACAGCTAGGAGGTTGGCTTAGAAGCAGCCATCCTTTAAAGAAAGCGTAATAGCTCACTAGTCGAGTCGGCCCGCGCGGAAGATATAACGGGGCTCAAACCAGACACCGAAGCTGCGGATGCGTGTGTATCCCACAATGAATTTGAAGCGATGCAGTCACAAGCAGGAGCTTGGTGGCAGGGCCGCAGGGCCTGACACCCAAGCGCCCCCGAACGTTGAGTCGGGCGTGTTAGTGGCACAGCCATAAAAGTTGATTGTGTGATACACACGCATGGTAGAGGAGCGTTCTGTAAGCCGTTGAAGCCAAAGGCGTAAGCCAGGGTGGAGGTATCAGAAGTGCGAATGCTGACATAAGTAACGATAAAGAGGGTGAAAAACCCTCTCGCCGGAAGACCAAGGTTTCCTATCCAATGCTAATCAGGGTAGGGTGAGTCGGCCCCTAAGGCGAGGCAGAAATGCGTAGTCGATGGGAAACAGGTTAATATTCCTGTACCGGCTGTAACTGCGAAGAAGGGACGGAGAAGGCTAGGCCGGCGCGGCGATGGTTGTCCGCGTTTAAGGGTGTAGGCTGGAAGAGTAGGCAAATCCGCTCTTCCCCAAGGCTGAGACCTGATGACGAGTTCCCAAGGGAACGAAGTGGTTGATGCCAGGCTTCCAGGAAAAGCTTCTAAGCGTCAGGTTACAGACGACCGTACCCCAAACCGACACAGGTGGTCAGGTTGAGAATACCCAGGCGCTTGAGAGAACTCGGGTGAAGGAACTAGGCAAAATGGTGCCGTAACTTCGGGAGAAGGCACGCCGGTGTGGGTGACGAGATTGACTCTCTGAGCTGATGCCGGTCGAAGATACCAGGTGGCTGCGACTGTTTATTAAAAACACAGCACTGTGCAAACACGAAAGTGGACGTATACGGTGTGACGCCTGCCCGGTGCCGGAAGGTTAATTGATGGGGTTAGCGCAAGCGAAGCTCTTGATCGAAGCCCCGGTAAACGGCGGCCGTAACTATAACGGTCCTAAGGTAGCGAAATTCCTTGTCGGGTAAGTTCCGACCTGCACGAATGGCGTAACGATGGCCACACTGTCTCCACCCGAGACTCAGTGAAATTGAACTCGCTGTGAAGATGCAGCGTCCCCGCGGCTAGACGGAAAGACCCCGTGAACCTTTACTATAGCTTCACAGTGGACTTTGACATTACTTGTGTAGGATAGCTGGGAGGCTTTGAAACCTGGACGCCAGTTCAGGTGGAGCCGACCTTGAAATACCAGCCTGGTACTGTTGAGGTTCTAACTCGGATCCGTGATCCGGATCGAGGACATTGTGTGGTGGGTAGTTTGACTGGGGCGGTCTCCTCCCAAAGTGTAACGGAGGAGCACGAAGGTACCCTCAGGCTGGTCGGAAATCAGCCAATGAGCGCAAGAGTAGAAGGGTGCTTGACTGCGAGACAGACACGTCGAGCAGGTGCGAAAGCAGGTTCTAGTGATCCGGTGGTTCTGTATGGAAGGGCCATCGCTCAACGGATAAAAGGTACTCCGGGGATAACAGGCTGATACCGCCCAAGAGTTCACATCGACGGCGGTGTTTGGCACCTCGATGTC
>JAXHUV010000331.1:0-2085 GCA_034189445.1 Pseudomonadota bacterium | reverse complement strand
TCATCCAGCCGCATACGGGTGGCAAGCAGGGACTGGTGGGCGTCACGCAGAATTACGTCCGTAATCCCCAGCGGTTTCTTTGTGTCAGTCATCGTGTCAGCCTTCTGTTAAAAGGTTCTAAGCTGTTGCCGGATCACTTCTTGTGGTGTGCCCGGTATTTTGTAATTGCCTTCTTGATGGCTTCAGCGGTGTCAGGATCAACCGACGTGGGCGCCTTGGGCCTGGGCCGTGGCGTTCTGGCCGGGGTTGCCGGCTCTGGCGGCGCAAATCGTCCAATGAGTTTGGACATGAGAAGTGTCGCGAACACCAGAACAATCAGAAACACGAACACGAAGCCCATGCCGGCAATCATCAGGTCTACGGCTTGTGACATCAGGTCAGTCATATCGAACAGCTACCTGTATTGATTTATATTTCTCCCGAACTTTGCCCGGACTGACCAGCCAGACTAAGATCCAGCAGGCTTCCGAAACAATTCGGGGGGCAAAATCCCGCGTAATTTACCGTTTTCAGGGCCCTCGGGCAACCTGAATACACAATCCATACGCGGTTTCCGAGGGTGGTAGCGCGAAAAACACGCATTTTATACAGGTGCATCAATTCTTATTCAGGCAAATCGAACCCGTATTTTCCGGCCTTTGACCTTACCACTTTCAAGCCTTGCCAACGCCTTACCTGCCAGCGACTTTTCAACCGCCACGAAACACTGATGATCGAACAGGTCAATTTTGCCAACAGCCTTTCCGGGCAGGCCCGCTTCACCAGTCAATGCACCCAGAACATCGCCCGGACGAATCTTGTCCTTGCGGCCACCGGCAATACACAGGGTTATCATGGCGGGAGTGACGGGCTTCACTGGCGTCGCCAGCAGGGTCTCCGTATCTCCCCATTCCACACTGTGGCCTCTTTCGGATTCAATACGGCTGATCTTGTGGCCCTGGGCCGGGGTACAGAAGGTGACGGCTTGTCCCTGCTCCCCCGCCCGACCGGTACGCCCGATCCGATGAGTATGAACTTCAGGATCCCGTGCAGGCTCAGCATTGATAACCAACGGCAGAGACTTGATATCAAGGCCACGGGCAGCTACATCGGTGGCAACCAGAATGGAGCAGCTTTGATTGCCAAAGCGCACCAATACGCTGTCGCGCTCCCTCTGATCGAGATCTCCATGCAACGGCAGTGCTGAGAATCCTCGCTCGACCAGTTCCTCCGCCATTTCGTCACACTGCTGTTTGGTGGTACAGAAAACGATACAAGACTCAGGCTGTCGTTCGGAAAGCAGCGCCACAACGGCATCCGATTTCGACTGCGGCAACAGTTCGTAGAACAGCTCTTCGATGTCGGGATTGTCACCGGCTTCTTCAGCGCGAACGTCTACCGGGTTTTTCTGATACTGCTTGCTCAGTTCACGGATGGGCGCGGGCCAGGTCGCCGAAAACATCATGGTCTGGCGGGATGGCGGCGTCTGGGAGAGAATATCTTCCATCGCTTCCTGAAACCCCATATCCAGCATTCGGTCCGCTTCATCAAGCACCACCGTTTTCAAGCGTGTCAGCGAGAGGGTCCGCTTGCGCAGGTGGTCCTGGATCCTGCCCGGTGTTCCAACAACAATATGCGCACCATGGCTGAGTGACCCGATCTGCGGTCCGATCGACACGCCTCCGCACAGGGTCAGTATCTTGACGTTCTCCCGGGCCCGGGCCAGCTCCCTGATCGCCCTGGCCACCTGGTCTGCCAGCTCACGGGTTGGGCATAACACCAGCGCCTGAACCGCAAACAGCCGGGGATTGAGCCGCTCGACCAGGCTGATGCCAAACGCCGCGGTTTTACCGCTGCCGGTTTTTGCCATGGCAATAATGTCTTTCCCACCCAGTTCTGGCGCAAGCGCCTTTGCCTGAATTTCCGTCGGTTGGGCAAACCCCAGCTGGTCGAGGTTCGAGCGCATGGCAGAGGACAGGCCGAAGTCATTAAATGAGGACATAGAAGAAAATCCCGGAATCAGCGGAAGCTGGTTATGAAGGCAACAATGAGGGCGTATACTGACGCTAGCAGCCTGTCGGACTTAAGCAATCGTCGCGAGCAAGG
>JAXHUV010000330.1:0-2088 GCA_034189445.1 Pseudomonadota bacterium | reverse complement strand
CGTCCAGCAGGGACTCCCCGGCTGGCGTCAGGTGGTCGGTAATATCCGCCAGCAGCGGGCCCTTGGCGCGCACCTTTACCTGGGCATAGCCGAACTCACGCTTTTCGGAACTGGCCACCCGACCGCCGAGCTGCTCAGCCATGGCCTGCATGCCGTAGCAGATACCCAGTATAGGAATGCCGCGGTCAAAGAGGCCCTCTGGAGCCCGAGGGCCACCCAACTGGGTTACGGATTCCGGACCACCTGCCAGAACAATGCCCCTGGGATTGAACGCCCTGAGTTCTTCATCGGTGATATCAAAGGCCTTGACCTCACAGTAAACGCCGATTTCCCGGATACGGCGAGCAATCAGCTGGGTGTACTGGGAACCGAAATCAAGAATCAGGATACGGTGGTCGTGGATGTTCTGGGCCATGGAGTCCTCGGATCATAAATAAACAACGCGGTCGTTCCGGGGCCGCGTTCATTGGGATACTCTCAACCAACACGATAGTTGGGCGATTCCTTGGTGATGGTCACATCATGGACGTGACTCTCACGCATACCCGCATTGGTAATGCGCACGAACTCGGGCCTGGTGCGCATTGCTTCGATGGTCGCGCTGCCGGTGTAACCCATGGAGGCACGCAGCCCACCCATCAGCTGGTGGACGATGTTGCGCATCGGGCCCTTGCAGGCCACACGGCCTTCAATGCCTTCCGGCACCAGCTTCTCGATACCCTTGCTGGCATCCTGGAAATAGCGGTCACTGGAGCCCTGCCCCATGGCACCAAGTGAGCCCATGCCACGGTAGGCCTTGTAACTCCGGCCCTGGAACAGCTCTACTTCGCCAGGCGCTTCGTCGGCACCCGCCAGAAGGCTACCGATCATGACACAGTGAGCACCCGCGGCAATGGCCTTGGCAATATCACCGGAGAAACGTACGCCACCGTCGGCAATCAGGGGAATCCCACGATCCTTCAGCGCCGCGGCAACGTTGGCTACGGCCGAAATTTGCGGCACACCAACACCTGCCACGATACGGGTGGTGCAGATTGAACCTGGACCTATACCGACTTTCACGGCGTCCGCACCGGCATCCGCCAGGGCGATGGCGGCATCGGATGTGGCGATGTTGCCGCCAATGACCTGTACCTCGGCGAAGTTCTGTTTCACCCAACGGACACGATCAATAACGCCTTTGGAATGGCCGTGGGCGGTATCAACAACAATCACGTCAACACCGGCTTCGGCCAGAGCAGCAATCCGGGCTTCGGTATCACCGCCGGTGCTGACCGCGGCACCGACCCGCAGGCGCCCCTGCTCATCCTTGCACGCCAGGGGATAGTCCTTGGCTTTCTGGATGTCCTTGACGGTGACCAGGCCGCGCAGCTCAAACTCGTCATTGACCACCAGCACCTTCTCGATGCGATGGCGGTGCAGCAGCTCTTTTACGTCCTCGAGGCTGGCGCCTTCCTTGACGGTCACCAGTTTTTCCTTCGGTGTCATGATGTCACGCACCAAAGTGTCCATGCGGTTCTCGAAGCGGATATCACGACCGGTAACAATACCCACCAGGTCGTGTCCAGCAACAACCGGCAGGCCGGAAATGTTGTTGGCCATGGTGATCTCGACCAGCTCGCGAACAGTGGTCTCTGGCGATACAGTAATGGGATCCTTCACGACACCACTTTCAAATTTCTTGACCTTGCGGACAGCCGACGCCTGTTGCTCAACCGTCATATTCTTGTGCATGATGCCGATACCACCTTCCTGGGCCATGGCGATGGCCAACTCTGCCCCGGTAACAGTATCCATTGCGGATGACAGAAGGGGAATGTTAAGGGTGATACCCCTGGTCACCCGGGTCTGCAGGTTGACCTCGTGGGGCAGAACTTCTGAATATCCGGGAACCAGCAAAACGTCATCAAATGTGAGGGCTTCTTCGGCAATTCGCAGCATTAGGATCCGCCTTTTGATCGTGCTAAGTTGGGAATTTCCGTGCCGCACCCGCGCTGGTACGACAAAGCAAAATCCTTAATCGACTTATTATAATGGGGCTCTCGGGGACAGTAAACTGGCCCGTTTCCAAGGTTGGATTGCATCTTT
>JAXHUV010000033.1:14934-16198 GCA_034189445.1 Pseudomonadota bacterium | reverse complement strand
ACAACAGGGCGACCACTCCCGGATCATGGTTATAGGGCACAACCCCGCCTTATTGGAGCTGGCCCAGTACCTGCTGAAACAACCACCGGAACAACTACCCACCGCAAGCATCATCCACCTGCGGCTTGATATCAAACACTGGCACCAGCTTGCCAGAAACACAGGCAAGCTGGTCACTTTGCTGCCCCCCCAGGATTACAGTTACGCCCATTTTGAAGGGAAGCTGAAAAAGAAAGCCAAAACCGGGGGTGACGATCCGGCAAGGGACGTCCCCAAGGCCCTTCACCACCAACTTGATCGGCTAAGGCAACTTGAACGGGGGGTTATCCTTGGTCTCGATGATGAATTCCTTCACCAGTACCGGATTGCCATTCGCCGCAGTCGGGCCATCGCCGAATCGGTCCAGGAAGTCACCGGTGACAAGGCCCTGGCAAAGGCGGTTAAAACCCTGAAACGCCATGCCAGGGCAACAAGCCCCCTGCGTGATCTCCACGTGTTTCTCCAGGATTTACCGGGGCTTTGTGGCGACAACCCGGAAATCCTGGCAGCCCTGCAGATCTGGTTCCAGCGGGAAGCTGCCAACCGCCACAAGAAACTGGTCAAGCGCCTGCAGAGCAAGCGTTATCAGGACAGCATGGGGCACTGGCTCAGCCTCATCGACTCCCGGAAGTTCCACAAACTGGCAGGAACGCTTCGGCCCAAAGACATCCGGGAAGCCGTGGAACATCGTATCAAGAAGTTCAACAAACTGACTGCTGAGCTGATACTTACCTCCCCGGATGAGGATATTCATCAGCTGCGCAAGCAACTCAAACGAATCCGTTACCTGATGGAACTGGACGCCAAGACCTGGAAGTCAGAGCTGAAAACGCTGAAGGCACGGCAGCAGCTTTACGGCCAATTCCAGGACCTGCACGTCCAGATCGAACTGCTCGAACAGTTTCGCAAGGCGGCGCCAGAGGTTTTTCCGGCCGCACTCGATGGCATCGTTGAGACTGTGGAAGAACGCAAAGCGGATGCACGGAAACAAATCCTGACCCTTGGAGGGCTCGATGGGAGCGCGCAGGGTGACACCCGGCAACCCAATCCCTTATCCTGACAGGCACTGTTATTCCATCAGCTATTCCATCAGCTTCAGGAGCCCACCGATGAAAACT
The DNA here is from genome assembly GCA_034189445.1 of Pseudomonadota bacterium. Taxonomy (GTDB): domain Bacteria; phylum Pseudomonadota; class Gammaproteobacteria; order Pseudomonadales; family Oleiphilaceae; genus Marinobacter. The sequence goes on along the minus strand of JAXHUV010000033.1, from coordinate 15,041 downwards.
GCCCATGATCTGGTAGAAGCCGCCAGGAAAGAGATCCAGGAAGTGCCCCTTGATCAAGCGGAGGATGTCATCAAAAACGCTGATTTACTGCTCGATGTGCGTGATGC
>JAXHUV010000033.1:0-14834 GCA_034189445.1 Pseudomonadota bacterium | reverse complement strand
CTTCTGGCCAACCTGGTCGTAGTTGCGGGCGCCTGCCTTCAGGGTGTAGCCGGCTATGGTATTGGTACCCTGGCCGCGCCGTTGCTGTTTTTGATAAGCCCGGTTTTCGTGCCTGGACCATTAATGCTGAACGCCACCCTGCTCACCGTGTTCATGGTGATTCGCAATCATGCTGCAATTCAGGTCAGAGAGGTGCGCTTTGCCATCGTCGGCGGGGTTGCCGGGGTCGTCCTGGCAGCACTGACGTTACTGGTGATATCGACAAAAGGCTTCGAGCTGTTTTTTGGCGCCCTTATTCTTGTTGGCGTAGTGCTCAGTCTTGGCGGCTTCAAGCCCGCTCTGAACGCCAGGAACAGCTTGATGGCCGGAGCTGCTTCAACCTACATGGGGACGATTACCGCGGTAGGTGGGCCGCCGATCGCGTTGATTTACCAGAATGCCAAGGGGCCACTGGTCAGGGCCAACCTGTCGGCGTTCTTCATGGTAACCAGTGTCCTGAGCCTGTCAGGCCTGCTTGTCTCAGGCTATCTGGGTACCCGGGAGCTGCTTCTCTTCGCGGTCACCTTCCCGGGGGTGTTCCTGGGTTTCTGGCTCTCCGGCACACTGGTCAGCCGCATGTCCTTCGAAGGGCTCCGCCCGGTGATTCTGGCCATTGCCGCCATTGCCGGAACCGCCGCCCTGATTCGGGGCCTGCTCTCGCTTTAGCGGCTGGCCCAGCAATGGCGCCCCCCCCTGAACGACTCTGGATCTGAAAACTCAACATCAGAGAAACCAATCACCAACGCATTGAACAAATATTATTGAGACAAAAGCATCAGGGCCTGAAGGCTCAGCCAATAAGGTGGTAACCCAGGGTTTGAGTCACTATAACCAAGTCTGCGCCCTTGGTTTTGTGTCGAGCCATCATCCACGCACGGAATGCCAGCTACAGTAAATGCTCCGAATCTACCTGTTACTCACCGTTATTTTTCTGTCATTCACCGCCAACGCCAGTTCTCGGCTCCCGCACAATGTGGCGTTCTACTATGGCCAGGAAGCGCCCATCGGAGCGCTATACGCCTATGACTGGATTGTACTTCAACAGGACCAGACCACCAACTCCCGGCTCGATTTACTGAAACGCGGGGGTACCCGGCCTCTCAGCTACATCAGCATTGGAGAGATCGCCAAATCCCATCGATTCTTCAGCGAGGTGCCCAGCCAGTGGAAACTCGACAGCAACACCGCGTGGAAAAGCGTGGTTCTCGACCTCAGGCAACCGGAAGTTCGGAAGTTCATACTAAACAGGCTGATAGCGCCCGCCTTTGAACGTGGCTTTGAAGGTCTGTTCATGGACACCCTGGACAGCCATCTACTTACCCCGGAAGGCAAGGCAACACCGGATGCGTTCGTTAAAAGCCAGGCGGCGCTGTTGGCGGAGATTCGCGATCGATATCCGGACGCAACAATCATCATCAACCGTGGATTTCATTTACCGGAGAGCGGGCATTCCATGATCGATGCCCTGGCCTTTGAATCCTGGCGTGCAGGCTACGATTCCGGACAGAAACGATACACCAAGGTTTCTGAACGGGACCGAGAGTGGCTCAGCCTGCAGCTTGAGCATTGGCGAAGCGCACACCCAGAGATCCCCCTGATTGCCATCGACTACCTGCCCGAAAGCAAGTTGGTTTCATCACATGCCAGGCAGTTGCGTTCCGAAGGTTTTATCCCCTACGTCAGTAACGGTGACCTGAACCGCCTGGGCCCGACCCGCCCGGAGACGCTGAAACGGCACGTGCTGGTGATTCATGACCTGCCGCCGGCGGATATGGACCAGAGCGCGGCCCACCGGCGCCTCGGCATTGTACTGGAGAGGTTGGGCCTGGTTCCTGTTTACCGCTCCGCTCGGCAGCCGCACCCCGTTGAGCCGCTGGAGGATCGTTATGCAGGCGTTGTGATCTGGTGGGAAACCGGCAATCGGAGCCCCGGATTTTGCCAGTGGCTGGAACAGCACCAGTCCGCGGAACTGCCGGTAGTGACACTGGGCCTGGCACCCCCCCAAAACGCGTGCCGGGCGCTGATGGGAAGCCCCCAGTTCACCGCACCCAGGGTTCCGCTGAGTTTTGGCGAACGTCACGCCTCAGTGGCACGATACGAAGCGGGGCGCCTGCCGGTTTCACCTCCGGACCTGCTGCCCACCATCGCCAACGGCACTCCCTGGCTCACCGCTACCGGAAGCGACGGAACTCCTTATCATCCGGTTTACACCTTTGCCGAAGGTGGCACCGCCGTCGCACCGTTCGTGCTTGAATCCGGCCTGGACGATCAGGCGTTCTGGCTCTTCAATCCCTTCCAGTTCCTGACCGAGGCACTGAAACTGACGCCGTTCCCGGCCGTCGACAGCACCACGGAAAGCGGGCGTCGAATTCTGACGGCCCACATCGATGGTGATGGCCTGGTTTCCCGTGCCGAGCTGCCTGGCAGTCCCCTGGCCGGGGAGGTGATCCGGAACCGCATCCTTACGCGCTTTGCCATCCCCCATACCGTGTCCGTCATTGAAGCCGAGACTGCCCCGGACGGCCTGTATCCGAAGATCAGTCCGGAAGCGGAAGTCCTGGCCAGGAGCCTGTTCCGGCGGGACAATGTGGAGGTGGCCTCGCACACCTACAGCCACCCGTTTTTCTGGCGGGCTATTGAGGGCGGGGCAGCACCCCGGCAGGAAAACACTCGCTACGGTTATACTCTCGACATCCCGGGGTACCAGGCCAGCCTGGCCCGGGAGATTATCGACTCGGTGCGCTACATCAATCAGCAGCTTGCGCCACCGGACAAACCGGTCTCAGTATTCCTGTGGACCGGCGACGCCCGCCCTGGCGAAGCGGCACTGGCTATGGTGCGAAAGCTGGGGCTGGCCAACGTCAACGGCGGGGACACTCACCCTCTGCCCTACGAGTCCGGCACTGCCGGCGTCTGGCCGGATGCCCGCCCGGTGGGTGACGAGCTGCAGATCTATGCGCCAGTCATGAATGAGAATGTATACACCAACCTCTGGACCGGACCGTTTTACGGTTTCCGAAACGTCACCGATAGCTTCCGGATCCTGGAGGAAAGCGGCAGACTGAAACCCATTGGTATTTATTACCACTTCTACTCGGGCACCAAGCCGGAATCCGTTTCTGCCCTGGAGGAAGTTTACCGTTACGCTCTTGGCCAGTCCGTTACGCCGATGTTTCTCAGTGACTACGCAGAACGGGTTCAGGCCCAGTACTACTCGGCCCTGATGATTACCGATGACGGTGGATTCAGCTGGCGGGGGCTGCACACACCCACCACCGTGCGCGTTGCCCAGAGCGTTTATCCGGACCTGAAACGCAGCCAGGGTGTGGCAGGCTTCAATGACGCCAGTGGCCAGCGTTTCATCCACCTCACGGGACCCGCTGCCAGGCTCTACCTGAGCCATTCACCGGTGGGCGGCCCGTATATCCAGAGCGCCAATGCCTCGATTACCACCTGGGAGCGCTCAAAGGTCGGAGATCGCTGGCACGTACAGGCAAATCTGCAAGGTTACCAACCCGTTGAAGTTGTTATCGCCGGGGTTAACGACTGCACCAGCCAGGGCGCCGCGCCAGTACAGAAGACCGTGCGCGCCGGGCGCATAGTACTTAACAGTAAGACCAGACATCAGCTCCAGCTTGATCTGGAGTGCCGTTAATCCATGAAGCAACACAGGCCCTCATTCTTCAGTTTGCCAGCCTTGTTGCTGATGGGGCTTCTGTTAGCCCTCGTCTTGTATGTTCTGTTCCCCCGGCAGGGTGCGTTTGATGACCTGCGCTCTCTGAACGACCCGGACGCCGTTTCATTGGCCTACCTGGAGGCGCAACTCAAATCAGACCCGCACAATACGTTATCGCGAATCAATCTCGCCCGAATGCAGAGTCAGGCCGGCCAGTACAACAAGGCCCGAAACACCCTCGCACCTCTTATGGCGGCGCCAACCGTTCCGTCCCGTGCGATGGAGACCTATCTGGAGCTATTGGTCAGTCAGATTTACGGCGCGCCGAATGAGAACCAGCGTCAGGCCCGTATGGAAGATCTAAACCAGGCACTGCAACGACTACTGGAAACCAATGACAGCCTGGATCACAAGCTTGCACTGGCAAGCCCTGCCTTGCCGCTGCTGGATTCTCAGGATCAGTTGGTCATGCGCCAGTCGCTGTTTGAGCAGGCCGACGGCCTGGCGCGACTGACATTGGCCAACCAGCTGGCCCGGCAATACGAGGCCCTGGAGCAGCCTGATAACGCAGCTGACATTCTGGAATCAGTGCTCGGGCTGGTGCCTGCAGTCCGCCGGAATGACTTCATCGACAACCTGATTCGCCTGAAACTGGCTTCTGGACGACCCGGCGAGGCCCTGGCACTGTTTCGACAGCGCCTCACGGATGCTCCGCGCACCTCCGACCAGCTTCGCGAAGGCATTCGTCTGGCGAGACTGGCTGGGGCTGATGAACTCCGCAAGAACTGGCTGGGCGCCCTGGCCCGCGCCGAGCCCGCCGATCTCGACGTTCAGCGCCAGTGGCTCAGCCTCCAACTGGCTGATGGAAATACCAGCGGCGCGCTTGCCACGTTGCGGCGTATTCAGGACAACACCCAACAATTGCCCCAACAGGACTGGCAGCAGGCCGCACAGATTCTGGAATGGAACGGCAGGCCCGCCGAAGCGCTCGGCTACTGGCGCAAGCTGTATCAGGCCGATAATTCAAAATTTGCCTTTGAACGGGCAACCCAGCTCTCCGGCCAACTTTTCCAATGGCAGGCGCTAGCGGACCTGTTCAACACCGCCCGAAGCCGCAACGCTCTACCGGCCGACGGCTCCCGGGAACTGGCCGACACCCTGGTGCGTCTGGGCCGCCTTGATGAAGCTGAAACACGACTACGCGAGGGCCTCGACCGATTTCCGCAAAGCTCTGCCCTGCGGGAACGGCTGGCCACCCTGTTGTTGAACCGGCGGCGGTTCTCCGAGGGGATTGCCCTGTTGGAGTCCGGCCCGGAACTCAGCGATGCCGAACACGTGCAACTGGCCAGACTGTATTGGCAGATTCGGGACCCGGAATCCGCCTTCGGGTTGCTTTCCGTCGAGCCAGCGAATCCGACACTAGGCACAGAGGCCACCGCCATGCGGCTGGAGTTGGCCAGGATTCTGGGCCGCACGGACTTTCTTGAAGCCGAATACGAGCGGCTCGCTGCTTTGCCGCCGGAACAGGTACAACCCGGCGTCCGTGAACAAATTTTGAATCTTTCCGTCATGTTCGGCGACCTGCCCACGGCACTCCGGCTCGCCCGTCAGCGTCTGGAAGAAACCGGTGACCCTCGCTATCTTGCGGCGACTGCCGAATACCAGTTAGCGCTGAACGACTGGAGCCGGCTGTCGCAGGCTCTGGACCAGTGGCAGGCAAAAGCCCCCGGAGCTGATCGCAACCCACGCTACTGGACTCTCAGAGCTCTCCTTTTACAGCATCGCAACCAGGACGAAGACGCCATGGCCGCCTTTGAAAACGCGGCCCGCCTCGCGCCGGACAATACCGACGTGTTGATCAGCTGGAGCTGGTTCCTGGTAGGCCATCCTGACCGGCTGCCAGGGCGCCTGCCGCAATTGCTTGAGCAGCTGGCCGTGAGCCCGTCCAGAGATAGCTTCCGCGTACTTGCCTTCGGCTACCGGGCTTTGGGCGAGCAAGCACGGGCATTGTACTGGCTTGGCCGCGGGCGGGCGGCTCATCCACAAGATGCTGACTGGCTGCTGTCCATGGCGCCTCTGGCGGAGCAGACCGGAGCCATGGCCGAGGGCCAGGCTCTGCGGCGACAGGCCATTGCCTCGAACGGAGCAGCCGCCGGTCAATCCAAAGATTCGGTTCTGTTCCCGGAGCCGGCACGGACCGGCGAGGTCACCGGCCCGCTTTACCGGTTCAACAATCGAGCGTTGCAGGTCGGGTTGTCAAATCGGGACCTTGGTGGCTTTTCGATCCATGGCCGGTCGCTGCGAGGCCAGTTCAGCCATGATCGTTTCCGCTGGTTATTTAGCGCCTCAACTCTCTCAGCCAGTGGGCAAGGCCTGTTGCGATCGACGCCCGACACTGGCAATAACGTCCGGTTGCAGTTTCAAAACAACTCCAGCAACGCCCTGCTGACCTTCAGCCTCGGGCAACTTTCACGTTCCGGCGGGTCGGAGACCACGGCCGGTGCCGAGATCACCGGCCAACCCGGGGACAGGCTCACGCTTACCGCCGGCGCCGAATTGAACGAACGCGCCTTTGACAGCGCCGAGGCCTGGTGGCTGGCCAATCGTGACTCATTCTACGTCAGCTCCAGCTATCATCCGTTTCCCAGGCTCGAGCTGTTCTCCAAGCTGGAGCATCTGTCATTTGACGCCAACGCCGGCTCCTCTCTGGGCAGTGGCTACGGCCTCGACGCCATCGGCACCTATACCCTGTTCCGGCAGGATCCGGGCTGGCAGGTATCGGTGGGCTACCGTCGCCAGTCCCTCGGCCTGGGTGAAGCACTGGATAACGGAACCGCCCAGGCCCTTCAAGGGTCGGCTTCCCCGGGCAACCTGATTGCTGAGGACTATGAGCGGATTGGCCTTGGGAGCCGCTGGTTTCACGGCGAGCCCCACGCGCTGTACCGCACCGCTCCGGAGCCCCGTTTTTTTGTCGGATTGGCTGCCGGTTATGTACTATCCACCTCAAGCCCCGATTTCGGAGTTGACCTCGGTATGGGCTGGCGCGTGGTGGGAGACGATGATCTGGCACTGTCGCTCGGTTACACCTCGGATGGTCTGGACGGCAGTGCCCGGACCGATCTGAACCTTACCTACACCCTGTACTTCGGTCGTTAAAGGAGACCTGCCATGACCCCAAGATTCACCGTTCCCGGACTGGCCACCCTGGGCCTGGCCCTGCTGTTTCTGGCAGGCTGCTCTGTCATACAAAGCCAGCAGGGCACCCGACCGGTGGCCCTTAACAGCCAGTTCGCGGTCATCCCGTTGACGAATCTGTCACAGACACCGCAGGCCGGCGACCAGGCCGCCAGCATTCTCAGCGCCATACTACGTGCCCGGGGCGCTGCAGAAGTCCGGTTGTACCTGCCGGAAGACGACAATCCGCTGGCGTACGATAACCGCGCCCGTCAGCAACAGGCGCTTACCGAGGCCCTTGAGAACGGCGCCGATCTGGTGATGACCGGCACCGTGGACGAATGGCGCTACAAGAACGGCCTTGATGGCGAGCCTGCCGTGGGTATCACGTTGGAAATCAGGGACCCGAATGGTGACGGCGTCGTCTGGTCCGGCACCGCCGCTCGCACCGGTTGGGGCCGGGAAGGCTTGAGCGTGGCCGGGCACAAAGTACTGGACGGCCTGGTTGAAGCCATGCCTCTTGAACAGGCAGCGCCCTGATCCATGGGCGATTTCCAGGCACGGCAGGAAGAGACCGCAACCACTGAGAGCACGCCTGCCCCCGCGTGGCTCCGCTGGGCCGAAACCCTGGCATTGACTGCCCTGTTCGTTGGCGCTGGCGCCTGGAACCGACCGGAGGACCCCTTCTACATCACCGGCGGTTTCTCCTGGCCGGTACTGTCACCTTTCCTGGTGGGCCTGCGCTACGGCTTCTTCCACGCACTGGTTTCGGCCCTGCTTCTACTCGGCGCCCTGGGTGTCGGCTATCGGGAAGGCTGGATTCCGTCCGCGGAGTTCCCCTATGCCTGGGCCATCGGTGTGCTCATCTTCAGCCTTCTGGCCGGAGAATTCCGGGACTACTGGGGTCGACGACTGGAAAAGCTGGAAGCCAGCAACCGGTACCGGCAGGTACGGCTTGAGGAATTCACCCGCAATTTTTACCTGCTGAAGGTTTCCCACGACAGGCTCGAACAACAGCTGGCCGGCAGTTCCAGCAGCCTACGCGAAGCACTCCGCAGACTATACCAGGAAATCGCCCACGCCCGAGGGCACGGCCTGACGCCTGAATCCGGCGAACTCATGCTGCAACTTCTGATTCGCTATGGCCACCTACAGATCGCCGCTGTTTACCCCGTGACCGGCAACACTCTCGGCGATAAACCGGTGGCACGGATCGGCGCGTTCGAGGACGTCCGCCGCAATGACCCGTTAATCCAGCGTGCCCTTACCGAAAAAAAGCTGGTCTCGGTCCAGAACGAATACTTGCAGAAACTGAACCACCTGAACACGGATCTTTTGCTGGCCCTGCCCCTGATTGACTCCCGCCAGACCCTATTAGGTATGGTCGTGGTCCAGGCTATGCCGTTCTTCAATTTCCAGCCCCGGACGCTGCGACTGCTGGCCATTCTTGCCGGACACATGGCCGACATGATTCAGGAACAACTCCAGGTTCCCGACCCTGGCAGTGCGGAATGGCGTCAGTTCCGCTTCCAGCTTCTGAGAGCCGATCAGGATGCACGGCAGCATTCGCTGCCGGCTGCCCTGATCCGGCTGACCTTTGCCCGCGACCAGGATGCCGAGACAGTGGCCAGGCAAATGCGGCGCCTGAGGCGCGGGCTGGATGTGATTGCCGAGCTGCCGCCCTCGCCCCAACCCCGGCTGGCGATCCTGCTGCCGCTGACCGATGAGCTTGGCCAGACCGCCTATCTTCAGCGCCTGGACGACGCCGTGCATGAGCATAATGGAAAAACTCTGGCAGACCTCGCCGAAATCCGGACACTTATTGTGAGCGACAAGGGCGAGGCCGAGTCCTGGCTCACCGAGATCCAGGAAGAACCGTCCCCATGACCAATACCTGGCTGACCCTTCTGGCGCTGGCCCTGGAAGCAGGGGGTATCGCAGGCCTGATTTCCGACCTGCCGCCGTCGATGACGCTGGCCAGTTATCTGTTCGCACATGCCCTGGCCTGCGGCCTGCTGACACTGGTTCTGCTCCCGTTATTACCTTCCCGATACCGGGGCGCGCCACTCCTGACGGCGCTGTTCCTGTTTACCCTTCAGTTCGCCATCCCGTTTCTTGGCAGCCTCGGCGTGTTTACCGGCGTGTTGCTGGCTCTGTACCTGCCCCGAACAGTGCGTGACATTCCATGGCAGGAAGTGGGCATCCCGGAACTGCCATTCCAGCCGGTGGATATGGACCAACAGATCATCTACAGCGAAGGCGGTCTGCGTCAGGTATTGAATGAGGCTGGCAGCACCGATAAACGCCTCAAGGCCCTGATGACTACCCGTCAGATGGCGGACCGTGACGCAGTTGAGCTTCTGCGCGAGGCATTGAAAGACCCCGCCGACGACGTCCGGTTGCTGGCCTACTCCATGCTGGAGCAAAAGGAGAAGGCCCTGGCCAGCCAGGCCCGGCGCCTTCAGTTGGCGCTGGAAGATCCCGATTCGGAAAACCCGTCACGGCTGACACGTCGTCTGGCCCAGGTGTGGTGGGAAATGGCCTACCTCGGTCTGGCTCAGGGCGGCCTTCGCAGTTACTACCTGGACAGCGCCCGTCGCCTGCTAATGGGGCTGACCGACAGCGTTGCCATGTATAGTGACTGGCTGCTGCTCGGGCGGGTAGAGCTGGCTCTTGGCAACATCATCGCGGCCAGGCGAGCCTTCGACCATGCACTTGATCGGGGCGCGCCCCACGAGTTGATCCTGCCCTATCAGGCGGAAGTCGCGTTTCTGGAGCGGGATTTCCAAAAGGTGCGATTCTGCCTGGCGAGCCTCACAGGATACCGGCCGAGCCAGAATGTCCGGGCAGTCATTGAGGGCTGGTTATGAAGGCCGACATCACCCTGTTGCTGGAAGGTACTTACCCGTTCATTCGGGGCGGGGTCTCCTCCTGGGTTCACCAGATCATTACCGGGCTGCCCGAGCACAGCTTTTCCCTGATTTTTCTCGGGGGCGATTCGGCCCACTACGGGGAACAGCAATACCAACTGCCAGACAACGTTGTGCATCTGGAGTGCCACTACCTGATGGACACCCAGGCGGTGAGCAAGCCCCGTCCCCGGCGCGGCAATCCGGAAGCATTCCGGCAGCAGCGCACCCTGCATGAGCATTTCCGCAAAGGCGCTCATGTGCCAGCCGACATGCTCAGGGATATTTTCCAGGGGCTCGGCACCCGCAAGGGTATCAGCCACGAGGACTTTCTCTACAGCGAGGAAAGCTGGCAAATGATCGGCGACAGTTACCGGCAGTTCTGCACCGAGCCGTCTTTCGTCGATTATTTCTGGACCATTCGCACCATGCACTCGCCGCTGTTCCAGCTGGCCGAGATTGCCCGAACCATCCCGGAAACCACCATGGTGCATTCCATCTCCACCGGCTACGCCGGTTTGCTCGGCACCATGATCAGCCAGCAGAGGAACATTCCCTTCGCGTTGAGCGAACACGGGATCTACACCAAGGAGCGCAAGATCGACCTGTCCCAGGCCCAATGGATTCAGGACCCCAGCGATCATGTCAGTGCCAACATCAACGATCAGCTGGGCTACATCCGAAGGCTCTGGATACGGTTCTTCGAAGTGCTGGGCCAGCTCACCTATCAGCAGGCGAACCCCATTGTCTCCCTATACCGGGGCAACCAGGCCCGGCAGCTGGCAGACGGCGCGGCGCCCGAACGCACCTGCATTATTCCCAACGGTATTGATCCGTCGCGGTTCAACACCGCCCTGGCGGCACGTCCGAATACTGTTCCGAAAGTCCTGGGGCTGGTAGGCAGGGTGGTACCGATCAAGGACATAAAAACCTTTATCCGTGCGATGCGCTCGGTATGCGAGTTCATTCCGGAGGCCGAGGGCTGGATCGTCGGCCCGGAGGACGAGGATCCGGTGTACGTCTCCGAATGCCGAGAGCTGGTGCACAGCCTGGGCCTGGAGGGACGGGTCCGGTTTCTGGGGTTCCAAAACGTCAACGACATACTGCCGCAACTCGGCCTGATGGTGCTGACGTCCATTTCCGAAGCCTTACCCTTGGTGATCCTGGAAGCCCACGCCGCCGGCCTGCCCTGCCTGGCCACCGATGTCGGCGCCTGCCGTGAGCTGCTTGAAGGCATGTCCGAGGAAGACCAGCGGCTTGGCCGGAGCGGCTCGGTGGTGCCCATTGCCGACCCGGAAGCTACGGCCCGGGAGGCCATCCGCCTGCTGCTGGACGAAACCAAATGGCGCGGTGCCCAGCAGGCCGGACTTGAGCGGGTTCAGCGCTACTACACCCTGGACAGCATGTTCGAGGCCTACCGGGACATCTACCGCAACGCCCTGCAAACCGGCGGAGAACCGCACTGATGGCAGGTATCGGCTTCGAGCTAAGGCGGATTCTCAAACGGGACAGCTTCACCGGGTTGCTGGGCGCCTATGGCCTGGCCGGAGTGATCAGCTCCGGCCCCTGGGTGCTGTCGGTGCTGGGCGTGATGCTCATCGGCATTGTCAGTATCAACTTTGCTGTCACTGGCCTGGCCGTCGTCCAGTTCCTGGTCTCGGTGACTTACATGATGGCCGTCTCCCTGACCCTGTCCGGCCTGTTCCAGCATGTATTCACCCGCTGGGTGGCCGACCGCCTGTACAACCGCCAGAACGAACTGATTCTTCCCAACCTGATGGGCGTTATCTGGGTGTCCTGCCTGTTGGCACTGGCGTTGGGCCTGCCTGCGGTGCTCTGGCTGTTCCCCGACACATCTTCGGTCTACAAGCTGCTGATGCTGGCCAACTTTGTAGTACTGTGCAACCTGTGGCCGGTGACCATCTTCCTGTCCAGCATGAAGTCCTACCGCCGGATTGTCATCATTTTTGCTCTCGGCTATGCCACGGCGATTACCGCCTCACTGCTGCTGGCCCGGTATGGCCTTGAAGGGTTGCTCGCCGGTCTTTTGCTCGGACACAGCCTGCTGTTCTTCAGCCTTTTTTACAGCATCATCCGGCAATACCCGGGAGATGGCCTGATCCGCTTTGACTTCACCCGTCGCAGCCAGATTTTTCCAACCCTGATCTTTACCGGCCTGCTGTTTAACGCCGCCGTCTGGGCCGACAAATTCATTTTCTGGTTCCACCCGGGCACCTCACAGCCCATCATTGGTGCTCTGCGCGCCTCGGTGATCTATGACCTGCCCATCTTCCTGGCGTATCTGGCCATCATTCCCGGCATGGCGGTGTTTCTGGTACGCATGGAAACGGATTTTTCCGAGGCCTATGATCGCTTCTACAGCGCCGTTCGGGAAGGCGACACGCTGGGCCGCATCAACAGTTTCCGGGACGATATGGTGCTGGTGGCCCGCAACGGCATCTACGAGATCTGCAAGGTGCAGAGCCTGACCGTCATCATGCTGTTTCTCTGGGGCGAGGAACTGCTTTCGGCGATCGGTATCTCCACGCTGTATCTGCCGCTGTTTTACATTGATCTGGTGGCGGTGAGCATCCAGCTGGTTCTGCTGGCTATCCAGAACGTGCTTTTTTACCTGGACGCCCGGGGCACCAACGTCACCCTGTGCGCCCTGTTCTTTGGCACCAATATCCTGTTCACACTTGTGACCATCGAATTGGGGGTGTCCTTCTACGGTTACGGCTACGCCGGCGCCACCCTGGTTTCGGCGCTGGCGGGCCTGGCACTGCTATCACGGAAGTTCGACAGGCTGGAATACGAAACCTTCATGCTGCAGGGCAGGTAGATACTGCGGAGCAGGCCTACGTCCGCCTGGTAACCGCCATGGTCAACCGGGAAATACAGGTCGTCTTGCCTTCTTCGTTCTCCAGCAGAATCTCCCAGACCTGGGTAGCACTGCCGAGGTGAATGGGCCTGGCCGTGCCATACACCCAGCCTTTGCTGACCGGGCGGATGTGGTTGGCATTGATATCCAGCCCGACCGCCATGGTTTCCGGATCCTTGAGGCACCAGTTGGCCGCCATGCTGCCGAGGGTCTCCGCCAGCAACACGGATGCGCCGCCGTGCAGAATACCGAAGGGCTGGACCGTGCGCTCATCAACGGGCATACGGCCCTTCACGTAATCATCGCCAATTTCAAGGTACTCAATACCCAGGTAGCTGACTGCTGTGTTTTCACTGATTTTGGTGAGGTTCTCAAGGTTCGGGGTTCGGGTCCAGATTGCCATGGGGGATTGCTCTCAATGTTGTCTGAAATAGGAAAGAAACAGGATGTCCAGTTTATCCGGATAGGATGCGAACGACCAATAACTTAGTCAACCCTGACAAAGCCCTCTTTCCGCCCGTTGCCAGCCCTCCCAGTCACGACGGTCGGCAATGAAGGCCCGGGGTAACCCGGGGGCAGATGAATTTTTCATCCGCCCCCAATTTGCCCGCCCATCTGTGCTAACGTTTTGCGGAATATCTCAAAAGAGCTGGCCATCGCTATGAGCAACCCCAAGCACACCCTTTTCTGGATGACACTGTTCCTTGGCGTGGTCGCCATCGTTGGTGCCCTGATCCACAAGCCCCTGATTTCGGCCTTTATGGCCAACTGGGTGTTCAACCTGCTGATTGTCGCGGTTCTGATCATCGGTATTGGTCTCACCTACCGGCAGGTGTTTGTTCTGTTTCCGGAAATGAAGTGGGTTGCCCAGTTCCGCACCGGGCATGCCGGGCTCTCGGTGGTTCAGGAGCCACGTTTGCTGAAGCCGCTGGCAAGACAGCTCGGGGAAGATGCCACAAAGGACCGTTTTACCCTGTCGACCCTGTCCCTGCGCACCGTGCTGGATGGCATACACTCCCGCATGGACGAACAACGGGAAATCACCCGTTATTTCATCAGCCTGCTGGTTTTTCTCGGGCTGCTCGGCACCTTCTGGGGCCTGCTGGGCACCATCAACTCGGTCGGCCAGGTCATCACCGGCCTGGATATGAGCCAGGAAGACTTCGGCAAGGTGTTTGCGGAACTTCAGAAAGGCCTGCTTACACCTCTCGAGGGCATGGGTACCGCGTTCAGTTCCTCCCTGCTGGGTCTTGGCGGTTCCCTGATCCTCGGCTTTCTCGACATCCAGGCCGGCCATGCCCAGAACCGCTTCTACGACGGCCTTGAAGAATGGCTGACGGGTGTCACCAACCTTGTAGACCGGGTAGACGACGGGAAAGACCTGTCATGATCGGTTCCAGGCGTCGAAGCCGAAGCACCACCAACGTCTGGCCGGGGTACGTGGATGCCCTCTCGGCCTTGCTGATGCTGGTGATCTTCATGCTGCTGGTGTACGTAGTCAGCCAGCTCTATTTATCCCAGACCCTGTCTGACCGGGATACCCAGCTTGCCCGCCTGAATACCCAGTTGAACGAACTCTCGGAGCTGCTTGGTCTGGAAGAGAGCAGAAGCGAGGCGCTGGAAGATCAGTTGACCAGTGTTCAGGGCCGGAACAACAACCTGGTCGGCCAACTTGAATCCACCCGCGAGCAGCTGATGCGGCAGACCGCCATGGCCGATGCGCAGTCGGAGCGGCTGGCCAGCATGGAAGAAGCCATTGCCGAGAAAAACGAGATGTCGACCAGTCAGCAGACCATGATCCTGAGGCTGTCCAATCAGATTGCTTCATTACGGGAGCAACTCAGGCAGATTGCCTCGGCGCTGAAGCTGCAGGAACAAATGACGGCGGAGAAAGAGCAGGAGCTCGAACAGGTCAGCAAGCGGCTGAACACGCTGCTGGCCAAGCGTGTCAATCAGCTCGAAAAGTACCAGTCTGAATTCTTTGCCCGGCTGCGGGATATTCTTGCCGGTAACGAGAACGTCCGGATTGTCGGCGACCGCTTTCTGCTGCCATCCGAACTTCTGTTCGCTTCGGGCTCAGCCGAGCTGGGCGAAGAAGGCCGGCAGGAGCTGGACAAGCTGGCGGATATTCTGCTGGATGTCTCGGCCAGAATAC
>JAXHUV010000329.1:0-2116 GCA_034189445.1 Pseudomonadota bacterium | reverse complement strand
ACCTTCGGTATTCCGGAGTTCAAGCTGGAAAAGTCGGTCATGACCCGCCGCCGCAAGGTGTTCGAGGAAATGGGCGTGGAATTCCGCTTGTCCACCGAGGTGGGCAAGGACGTTCAACTGCAGGACATCATTGACGAATATGATGCTGTCTTCATGGGCATGGGCACCTACACCTACATGAAGGGCGGCTTCCCGGGTGAGGATCTGCCCGGCGTTTACGATGCGCTGCCGTTCCTGGTGTCCAACGTCAACCGCCGCCTTGGCTTCGAGAAAGACAAAGCGGACTTCATAAACATGAAAGGCAAACGGGTTGTAGTTCTGGGTGGTGGTGACACGGCCATGGACTGTAACCGAACCTCCATTCGCCAGCAGGCCGAAAGCGTGACCTGCGCCTACCGTCGGGATGAGGCCAATATGCCGGGCTCCCGTAAGGAAGTGGCCAATGCCAAGGAGGAGGGCGTTAAGTTTTTCTTCAACCGGCAGCCCATCGCCATTATTGGCGAGGACCGGGTCGAGGGTGTGAAAGTGGTCCAGACCCGGCTGGGCGAGCCCGATGAAAATGGCCGTCGCCGTCCGGAAGTGGTTGCCGGTAGTGAAGAAGTGATTCCCGCCGACGCGGTTCTGGTGGCTTTCGGGTTCCGTCCGAGCCCGGCCGACTGGTTCGATGAGCTCAAGGTGAATATCGACGATTCGGGCCGGGTAACCGCGCGGGAAGAGTCCGAGTTCAGGTTCCAGACCAGCAACGAGAAAATCTTCGCGGGCGGGGATATGGTGCGCGGTTCGGATCTGGTGGTAACCGCTATCTGGGAAGGCCGTCAGGCTGCCGAAGGTATCCTTGATTACCTGGATATCTGAGTGCGGGCTTAGTGCTTGAATCCGGGGTCAGATGAATGCTTTCATCCGACCCCTTTTTACTTTTCTGCCCATTTGTTTCCCCAAGCCAGGAGTTGCCATGACCGAGCTGAAGAATGACCGTTTCCTGCGCGCCCTGATGCGCCAACCCGTGGACCGAACACCAGTCTGGATGATGCGACAGGCAGGGCGATACCTGCCGGAATACCGTGCCACAAGGGCAAGGGCCGGGGATTTTCTCAGCTTGTGCAAGAACACCCCGCTGGCCTGTGAAGTGACGTTACAGCCCCTGGAGCGTTTCCCGCTGGATGCGGCCATCCTGTTTTCAGACATCCTGACCATACCGGATGCATTGGGCCTGGGCCTGTACTTTGAAACCGGCGAAGGCCCGAAATTCCGGAATACGGTCCGCTCCGAAGCCGATGTTGCCGCTTTGCCGACAATCAACGCCGAGGTGGACCTGGACTATGTCATGAACGCGGTTGCTAGTATCCGCAGTGCCCTGAACGGCAGTGTTCCCCTGATCGGCTTCTCCGGCAGCCCGTGGACCCTCGCCACCTACATGATTGAAGGGGGCTCTTCCAAGGATTTCCGTGAAGCCAAGAAACTGATGTACGGCCAGCCTGATGTTATGCACCGCTTGCTGGACCATCTGGCGGATGCGGTCATTGATTACCTCAATGGCCAGATCAGGGCCGGTGCGCAGGCGATACAGATTTTTGATACCTGGGGCGGCGTGCTGAGCAGTTGGGCTTATGAAGAGTTCTCGCTTCGTTACATGAAAAAGATCGTCGACGGCCTGATTCACGAGAACGACGGGCGCCGGGTGCCGGTGATTCTGTTTACCAAGAACGGCGGCCAGTGGCTGGAATCCATTGCCGATTCAGGAGTGGATGCGGTCGGTCTGGACTGGACCACCGATATCGGCAATGCCCGAGCCCGCATTGGCGACCGGGTCGCCCTGCAAGGCAACATGGATCCAGCCATGCTGTATGCACCGCCTGAGCGGATTCGTCAGGAAGTGGCGGATATCCTCAGGCGCTTTGGTTCCGGTACCGGCCATATCTTCAACCTTGGTCACGGTATTACGCCGGATGTGGATCCGGAGCATGCTCGGGCATTTATTGAGGCCGTCGTTGAATTGAGTCCTCAGTATCATTCCTGATAAGACTGCTGGCTTGGGAGCGGGAGCCGGATCGGGGGCCTTTTTCAGGAAACGCCCGTAAATACGTCCATGTAGGGCTCGGCTCTGGCCATCCATGGC
>JAXHUV010000328.1:0-2131 GCA_034189445.1 Pseudomonadota bacterium | reverse complement strand
AGCAGCCTGTCGGACTTAAGGCTAATCTACTGCGCCGGTGGGAAAACGGCTCATATTTCCCGGCTTTTTCGTTGCATAGAACCACTATGCGCCTCAAAACCCAGAAAATCCGCGCTCGCTTTCCCACCTTGCTCGCGACGATTGCTTAAGTCCGACAGGCTGCTAGACTCGCTTCATGATACCATCAGTGCGACCGACGGTTGGGCGAGAATCAGTCAGCAGCTCTGGCACCCGGCGGTCGCAGCCCTATCAGACGCAGCTTTAAGGAGCGCAAGTTTGGACCTTCAACTTTCCAGCCGAGTACAGGCGATCAAGCCCTCTCCCACCCTCGCGGTCACCAACAAGGCCGCGGAACTCCGCGCGGCAGGCCAGGACATTATCGGCCTGGGTGCCGGCGAGCCGGACTTCGATACCCCTGATCACATCAAACAGGCAGCCATCACAGCCATCAACAACGGCCAGACCAAATATACCGCCGTTGATGGTACGCCAGCCCTGAAGAAAGCGATTATTGCGAAGTTCAAACGGGACAACGGCCTGGATTACGAAGCCAAGCAGATACTGGTAAGCAGTGGCGGCAAGCAGAGCTTTTTCAACCTCGCGCTGGCCACGCTGAATCCGGGTGACGAAGCCATCATCCCCGCACCCTACTGGGTTTCCTACCCGGACATGGTGTTGGTGGCCGAGGGCAAACCGGTCATTATCGAAACCGGCGCTGAAACCCGCTTCAAGATCACTCCGGAACAACTGGAAAACGCCATCACCGAGCGTACCCGCCTGTTCGTGATCAACAGCCCCTCGAACCCGAGCGGCATGGCCTACACCCTGGAAGAGCTGCAGGCCATCGGCGAGGTGCTGAAGAAGCATCCGAACATCATGATCGCCACCGACGACATGTATGAACCAATTCTCTGGACCGGCAAGCCGTTCTGCAACATCCTGAACGCAACGCCCGAGGTGTACGACCGCACATTCGTGCTCAACGGTGTATCCAAGGCCTACTCCATGACCGGCTGGCGTATCGGCTACGCCGCCGGCCCGGCGAAAATCATCGGCGCCATGAAGAAAATCCAGTCCCAGAGCACCTCCAACCCCTGCTCCATCTCCCAGGCCGCCGCAACCGCGGCCCTGGACGGTGATCAGGCGTGCGTGGGTGAGATGGTCAAGGCGTTCAAGGAACGCCACGACTGGCTGGTAGAGGCCCTGAACAAGCTGCCGGGCGTTGAATGCCTGCACGGCGACGGAACTTTCTATGTGTTTCCGAGCTTCCAGGGCGCCATCGATGCCGATTCCAGCGTCAGCAATGACGTGGAATTCGCCGAGAAACTGCTGGCCGACGCCGGCGTGGCACTGGTCCCAGGCTCCGCCTTCGGGTGCCCGGGCCACATGCGCCTGAGCTTCGCCACCAGTATGGAAAACCTGAAAAAGGCCATCGAGCGTCTGCAGAAAGCACTTGGCTAAAAAGTTCTGGCCAGGGGTTGACGGGGCGGTATTGCCAACTTAATATACGCGCCTCGTCACACGACGACGTTCCCCGATAGCTCAGTTGGTAGAGCAACGGACTGTTAATCCGTTTGTCGCTGGTTCGAGCCCAGCTCGGGGAGCCACTATTCTGAAGGCCCTCTAATTCTCTGAGTTAGTGGGCTTTTTTGTTGCCTTCTTTCTTGTATTATGTTTTTGGTCATACCGTAGGAGCTGATACATACTCCTGCCCCAGCCTGCTGTCATTCCGGGCTGGTGGCGTGGGGCCGCCCTCCCAAAAACCGCTACAAGCACGTCCATGTGCGCTTGACTGTGGCCATCCTTGGCCACAGACATTTTTGGGAGGGCGGCCCCACGCCACCGATACGGTCCTAAGAGATATACTTGCCAAATATTTACCGAATTTACGCAAACCGCCTAATGATGTGCAGCTTGGATTGGCACAGACATTCAGATTGGACTGGCGCAGCGCAAAGCGACCTACGCCGTTCAGAAAACAGCGAACAACTGGAAGGTCAAAGGCGGGACTGCTGGCAGGGCTTTCCAAAACTGTAGAGGGCCATGGATGGCCCGAAACAAGCGCACAGGGATGTGCTTGTAGCGTGTTTTGGAAAGCCCTGCCAGCAGTCCCAAGCCCCACCACTGGAAG
>JAXHUV010000327.1:0-2137 GCA_034189445.1 Pseudomonadota bacterium | reverse complement strand
GGGGATTGAAAATCCCCGTGTCGGTGGTTCGATTCCGCCTCCGGGCACCATTAGAATTCAATAACAAAGCCCGCCCTGTGCGGGCTTTGTTGCTTCTAGTGTCCACGAAGTGTCCACTACATTTTTCTGTCACTTCTCGAGTTGCTTTCTTACCGCCTTGCCCGAAGTCCCAACCTGACGTACTGCCTGTTTTAGCTGGCTCTCTGAACAGCCCAACGAACGACACCAGTTTCGAACTTCAGCGGGATCATTAATGTCGATACGCTTTGCATCAAGCGGATGAGTGATGTTCTTGTTATCCGGCATAGCTTACTCCTTATTTTATATAACATGTATTTTATATCGCTTACAATCTGACTTATGCCAACAAGTGCAATGGAGTGAAACCGTATGACCAATCGGCTTTCAACCCTCACTGATCTAAAAAACGATCCAGCTGGTATCCTTGAGAAGAGTGAAGGCCAACCGGAGTTGGTCCTGGATAATAACAAGCCTTGGGCATACATGGTTCCAGTCGAGACTTTCGAACGGATGCAAGAAAAAATTGAAGACTACCGGCTTTTGATGGAAGTACAGGAAAGGATGGGTGATGAAGCAGTCTCGGTTTCAGTGGAACCGTTACGACGTGGAGCCGAAGAAAAGGGCTGAAGCTAATCCGTACAGTGAATCAGAAAGAATTGCTTAATATTGCGAGGGGTACGCTTGGAGGCCATCATACCGGCGCAGATGCGCTCGAATACCTCGTCAGAAACCGGATCTTGGGGAATCAGCTTTCCAGACTTCACACCGCGTAGGAGCTTCTCACCGGGTTCGATCCTGGCGGAGCCATAATCCACAAAGCTGTTTTTCTTAATGAATGGATGATCACCTGGATACAGCAGGCAAGATTCATCGTTCCAGCGATCTGGCTTCACAGAGGAAATGGAAACCAGGAGAACGACATTTTGATCTGTGACAGGGTCAGACAAGACGATAAACAGGTGCTTGCGGTCTGGATCGTGGACGGGGCCTGATGGAACCAGTATTGATGCCTTCCTGTTTGGCAGAAACATCCTCATAGGCTAGCGAATAGTTCGTCCACTTTCCTCTTCGCCTGTAGATCTTCCGCAAGCTGCTTTGCTTCTTCTGGTGTTCCGCCAAGGGCACGGAATACAGCTTCAGGCTTCAAAGGCTTGCTGGAGCCGTGAGGATCTTCCCATTCCGGGCAGTGGTCATGGGTATAGTCGCGGATTTCCCAGCGCTTCATCCCACCGAATTGCTGCCAGACCTGTTCCAGGATCTCGATATCGGCATCAGAGAGATAGCCGAGTTCGTCTGGGTTTACTTCGCGGCGAAGCTTCACCTGGTGATCCTGGATATCAGCGATCCACGATTCCCAGCCATCCTCAGAGGACTGAGTGCAGCCGGACATCAGGTCATAAGTCTGGGAGAGCACAGGACCATGAGGCATTGACACCATGCGGTCCTGAGAGATGGGCTCGCCATAACGACGCATAGATTCCCTGTCCGCCAGGTACAGCAACTTCATCAGCTTGAGGTGCGACATCTCGCCTCCCCGCCGGTGAAGGAAATAGGCTGCTGCCTGGGTGACTTTCCGTTCGTCGAACATAGTGTTCAATACTCGCCAATGATCACATAACGACCTACGTGACACGTCACGAAAGCTCTCATTAACGTGCATTATAGTGCAAAAATTGCAAAAAGCACTGTACGTATAAACAGAATTGCGAACGTGTACCGGTGTCCTCAGAATGTCCACGCCATTGCGTTTTGAAAACAGTCACCGGGTGCAGCAGATACGTGCTCTTTATGAAGATATGAAACAGGCTATTCAGGAAACCACTCGCTCTCAATACACACCTCACCTCCTGGATTGCGGAGGTTCTGGACAGGCACCCGGAGATTCTTGAGCTGGTGGCCGCAGATTTGATCGATGCGTCCGTTGCCGCCGTGGGGCGAACTGGCCTGAGCGCAGAGAGTGTTCTGCGTTGTCTGGTGTTAAGGCAGCAACTGGGGTTCAGCTATGAACAACTGGCGTTTCATTTGTCGGATTCGGTGACCTACCGGACCTTTGCCCGATTGCCGGCTCACCTGTCACCGAGCCGGTCCTGCCTGCAAGCCACGATCCGCAGCATCC
>JAXHUV010000326.1:0-2192 GCA_034189445.1 Pseudomonadota bacterium | reverse complement strand
ATGCCGATCCGAAATTCCGCAACCTGGTGGAAGAAGCCAACAACATCGACCCCTATGGCAACCAGCTTCAGTCGGACGCGTTCTACGACCGTTTGCGGGTGTTTGTGGCGGACTTTTTCGGGGAGGGCGGCAGCAAGCGCCTGACCATGGACAAGGTGATCACCGGGATTTCATACCGAACCCGAAAGGAGAATGCCACGAGCCTGGACAAGAAAGGCCAGTCCACCTCCACCACGGCGCTGATCAATCTGGAACTGGTGTACCGGCTGCTGAAACGGGTGCTGTACCCCGGCGTGCAGCTGTCGTTTCCCATGGTGCTGGACGAGCTGGCCAGTGTGGACATCAGCCAGATGCCCTCGCTGCTGGAACGGTTGCGCAAGCAGGGCTTTAACCTGTTTTCGGCAGCGACCCACAGCGCCAGCGCGGAAGTGATCTACCTGATCGGTCGGCACCTGGAAGTGGGGCAGATGCGTACAGCGCGGCCCTACAGTCCGCAGCGCACCCTGGTGTTCTGGGGCGGGGCCGAGGGTTTTACCAACGGCGAATCCCTGAGCCAATGGGCGGATCAGACCCAGAACAGCCTGCTGGAGCCGGCGGATGAGTAAACGCTTCAGCACCCTGGACACCACCCGGCTGCTGTTCCAGCACCCGAAGATTCTGTTCCGGATGATTGAGCGGATGGACCGGAACGAAGCCCGGTATATTCGCGAGAGTGATCTGGTGGCCGAGGTGATGGACTATACCCGCACCCTGGGCAAGGCCGACCGGGACCGGGTGCGGCTGGCCCTGAATACCGACAACCTGTTCCGCAGCGGCCTGGTGATCGACATCATCAAGTTCGAGGGGGAGCGGCGCCTGGTGTTCCAGGATGCCCTGATCAACCTGATGCGGGCCTGTAACGCCTCGCTGTATCAGGAACTGACCGATGCCCGCCTGCGCGGCCATCTGGTGACTCTGCGGGATGTGCGCAATCGGCTGGAAACCAGCAGCTTCAGCGACGCGGACCCGGACTACACTGAGTTGAGGGATGACCTGAACGAGCGGGTCAGTCAGCTCATCGGCTTGCTGCGCCAGAATGTGCTGCGCATGCAGACCATCAGTGCCCAGCTCGCGGATCTGTCCGGCGACGCCAGCCGGGCGCCCGAGAAATTCCCGGAGTTCCGCCAGAACCTGTTTGAGCAGATCGTTACCCTGTACGAACGCCACATCAAGCCGACCCTGGTGTTCCTGAACCCGGATACCCGGCTGCCGGATGGCAGTAACCTGTTCGAGACCCTGGAGGTTATGGTCCGGCTGCTGGAAAACCACGGCGATCACAGTCTGGCGGATCAGTTGTTCCGTTCCTCGATCAGCCTGAACGCCTTGTACAAACCCATTCAGGCGGTGGCCCAGGAGGTGGAGCACTTCCTGCGCAAGACCCGACAGGGCATGGTCCAGTACAACGCCATGGAGCATTTCTACGGCAAGCTGCGTTCGCTGAAAGACGATACTGAAACCCTGAGCCTGCGCCGGAAATGGCTGGAAGGCGGGGATTTTGCCCGCAGTACCGGCTTCCTGGTGGGTCTGCGGGCCCAGCCACGCCCGAAACACTACGCCTTCGGGAACTCGTCCAGCTACTACCAGTTGCTGTTCAGCGAACTGGAACTGCGGCTGAACGATCTTCGCCGCAGGGCCGAGGTGCCGGTTCTACAGGAGGTTGATGGCAGCGGTCGCCACACCCGCATTGATGTCCAGCGCATCAACCAGCTATACCAATGGCTGGAAACCCTGGAGCTGCGGCCCACGACCGATCTGGTGCGGGAGTTGCACGGCCGCCTGGACGGTTTTATCCCCGGCTATCGCTTTCCGGATCTGCTGGCGGCCCTGAACCGGCTGATAAACACGCCGCCGGAGGGCCTGCAGGTGGTCACGACCAACCGTTTCCGGATCCTGGACCAGTCATCAGACATGGATCAGTTATCGGACAGCGAGCAGTTTGTCTATCGCAAGCGCCGTCTGGAAAATCTGGAAACGACTGAAAGCAACGCCCCGGTCAATCAAGAAGAGCAACAGCATGCCTGAATTCTCTGACGCGATGGATACCACCGAATCCGCCGATCATTCACAAACGTCGAGCAGCTTCGAGCAGATCCTCCCCGCCCACAGCGCCGCGATCTACCGGGAATTCCAGGCCGGCCGGGTGATCGTGCGTG
>JAXHUV010000325.1:0-2198 GCA_034189445.1 Pseudomonadota bacterium | reverse complement strand
CGCCTTTCTGATTGGTCACTGCAATCACGCGCGCCATGTTTTGCCTCCTGTTGCGGGTTACCGGGAATGCTCTGCCCGGGCAACGACCAGCAAATGCCGCTCGCCATCTGCGCCGGGGACCCTCAGGGAATGGCTGGATTTTACCTGCCAGCCGACCGGAAGGGCAGCTACCTCATCATCCGGAAACTGACCTTTCATGGCAAGGAACTCGCCCTCATTGTCCAGTAACGAGCCGCACCAGGTCACCAGGTTATCCAGAGCCGTGAAGGCCCGGCTGCTGATTTGGGTAAAGGGCTGCTCAGGCTGGCAGTCCTCGGCCCGGCCATGGATCACGTCAACGTTGTCCAGCCCCAGTTCCAGTACACACTGGTTCAGGAAGCGGGTCTTCTTCCCATTGCTGTCGAGCAGGGTGAAGCGCTTGCCCGGCAGGGCGATGGCCAGGGGAATACCCGGCAGACCTCCACCAGCACCAACATCGAGCAGGTGGTCCGTGGTGATCCAGGGCAGAATGCTCAGGCTGTCCAGCAGCTGGCGCGAAACCATCACCCGCTCATCACGCACGGCGGTCAGGTTATACGCCTTGTTCCATTTGTTGAGCAAAGCCAGAAAGGCCAACAGCTGTTGCTGCTGGCCGTCGGTCAGGGACAGATTCATCTCGGCCAGCCCGTCCCGGAGCTGGCGTTGCCAGAGTGCTTGCGTCATGGGCCAGGCTCAGGCGCTCTGCTTGCGCAGCAGATCCCGCTTTTTCAGGTGCACCAGGATCTGGCTCACCGCCGCCGGGGTAACACCCTGGATACGGGAGGCCTGGGCCACGGTCTCCGGCCGCACGTCCTTGAGCTTCTGCTTGATCTCATTGGACAGCCCGCCGATCACGTCGTAGTCCAGGTCGATGGGCAGGGCGGTGTTCTCGTTCTTGCGCAGGCGCTCGATCTCGTCCGCCTGGCGGGAGATGTAGCCCTCGTACTTGATCTCGATTTCCACCTGATCCGCCACGTTCGGATCGTCGGCCCGTTTGCCGCCAATCTCGGCAATCTGGTCGTAGGCAATCTCCGGACGACGCAGCAGTTCCGCCAGGGACTGGTCCCGGGTCATGGGCTGTTTCAGAAAACCGTTGGCGCGCTCGCCGGCCTCGGTGTTCGGGTGGATCCGGGTGGATTCCAGGCGGCTGCGTTCTTTGGTGATGCCTTCCCGTTTGTCGTTGAACTTCTGCCAGCGGTTATCATCTACCAGGCCCAGCTTGCGGCCGGTCTCGGTCAGGCGCAGGTCGGCGTTGTCTTCGCGCAGGATCAGCCGGTATTCGGCACGGCTGGTGAACATGCGATATGGCTCACTGGTACCCATGGTGATCAGGTCGTCCACCAGCACGCCGAGATAGGCTTCATCCCGGCGCGGGTACCATTCGTCCTTCTCCTGGGCACGCAGGGAGGCGTTGATGCCCGCCAGCAGGCCCTGGGCGCCAGCTTCTTCGTAACCGGTGGTGCCGTTGATCTGGCCGGCAAAGTACAGGCCCTGGATGAACTTGGTTTCCAGGGTGTGGCGCAGGTCCTGCGGGTTCAGGTAATCGTATTCGATGGCGTAGCCCGGCCGGGTGATGTGGGCGTTCTCGAACCCTGGAATGGAGTGTACTGCGGCCAGCTGGATATCGAAGGGCAGGCTGGTGGAGATGCCGTTCGGATACAGTTCGTTGGTGGTCAGGCCCTCGGGCTCCACGAAAATCTGGTGTGAATCCTTATCCGCGAACCGGTTTACCTTGTCCTCGATGGACGGGCAGTAGCGCGGGCCCACCCCCTCGATGCTGCCGGCAAACATCGGTGAGCGGTCAAAACCGCTGCGGATGATGTCGTGGGTCTGCTCGGTGGTACGGGTCACGTAGCAGCAGACCTGCTCGGGGTGCTCGTCCCGGCTACCGATGAAGGACATCACCGGGATCGGATTGTCGCCCCATTGCTTGTCCATGACCGAGAAATCCACAGAGCGGGCATCGATCCGGGGCGGGGTGCCGGTTTTCAGGCGGCCGACGTTGAACGGCAGTTCGCGCAGGCGTTTGGCCAGGGCGTTGGCCGGCGCATCCCCGGCGCGGCCGCCGGAGTGGTGCTGCATGCCAATGTGGATAACCCCGCCAAGGAAGGTGCCGGTGGTCAACACCACGGTTTTGGCGTTGAAACGGATGCCGGTCTGGGTCACGACACCGGTCACCT
>JAXHUV010000324.1:0-2219 GCA_034189445.1 Pseudomonadota bacterium | reverse complement strand
ACAATGTTCGGGAAAACCGGGGCTGAAAATAGATCTGTCCCGGTTTTCCTTGCAAATGCAACCGACGGCAATCAAATAAAGCCCAATTAGCGGATACGCGATAACCGTTTCTAGCAAAGGGCTGTTCGCATCAAACGCATTTACCGAGATCAGCATCCCAAAAAAGGGATCTTCAACCGCATACCAGGGCGTGAAAAGTAACACTGCTGCAATCACGACAGCTATAGTGATGGCTGGAGCCATGGCAGTTAAAGACTTGTCAGCTAGCGTGTCCTTGCTGGATTGGCTTTCAGAGGAAGTAAGCCCCGTCATAACAGTTTCCTTTTTGATGGTTAAACAATTGGCCCTCGAGGTTCCCCGCAACTCGAGTATCTTCCCGACAAGCCTGCCTTCATGTGCGTGATACTTTTGCACTTCATCAGCAAGCATCTTCAGCTTCGTTTCTAATTTCAACATTACTAATAAACCGATGATGCCGACGAAAGCAGCCAAAACTGTTGCAAATCCACTAATGATTGCAGCCAATACAGTGGGGCTCAGCATATTGCGAAAATAAATCTGTCCCAGGTTTCACATTTTGTTCGCGCTTCGCGCGGGGACACTAGTGTTCTCTTCTCCCGTTGAACCTTTCAGGTATACCGCCAAGGCACCGTCCGGATTGGTGGCGCTGGCCATACCGGTTTGTTCGTAGCCGCGCGAAATAAGGTTCTTTTCACGCCACGAATTTCCATAAACCCCGAAAACGATGCTAACGATGAGGGAAACCAGATTTACGAATACCTGTCCGTTTTCGCCTCCATCGGATGCAGCCACAGCGAAGCCAAGCAGCGAGAGGCCGACGAGAACAGAAATACCCAGTACCCACTGCTTTTTCACCAGTGCCCAGATAACGCCGAAGAAAAAGGCGGGCCACGACCATCCCTGTTTGACCGCCTCTCTTTTACCGGATGGATGTTGGAAAATTTTGTATTGTTTCATGCTGCTTCTCCCTTTGTTGAAACGCTATAAGATTTAAAAAATTCCGGACTACAATTTTCTTCTTCTGTGTGTATTGCCTTGTCCAGACTCAAGCCACAATATCCATCTCAGGTGCGCTCTCGGCTTTTGCGGTCAGAATCCCGTTACCTGTCGCGACTATCCCGCTGCGTCGGGATTAATCAAAAGGCCGGCGTCGGTCTGAAAATCCACTTCTCCATTATATGCAAATCTATAGCGCTTGCGGATAAGGGGAGAGCAAGAGCGGTTGTATACTATGCGCCCCAGAACCCGGTAGATCTGTGTTCGCTTTTCCACCTTGCTCGCTACAATCGCTCAAGTCCGAAAGGCTGCCAGCAGAAGTCTCCACAATGCTGAGCCAATCCTGAACCTTCGGCGACCGGATCCGATTCCATATTACAAAGCAAGGTGCCCCGGGAATCATGGGCTGTCCGGTTTTTTTGATTTGCCAGGTGGTGTCAGCAATTTCTGGCGTGAAAACTGGCGAACCAGTAGGTGACTGCGTTACTGAGAGGGCTGTACGCGTTATTCTCGATGAGAGTTTTTTCGCTGTGCGGAGGTGTATCGAATCCTGCCGGAAAACATTGACTACAGCAGCTGCATATTCCCTGTCATCTGGTCTCATTCCCTTCTCCTTTTTGAAACCGATCCTTCGGCCTCCCCGGTACCGGAACAAAAGCCTACCAAATTCTTTTTGTTAACTCCAGAGATAAGGGAAGTGATCCTGCCCGTCTACGATAATGCTTTTGTTTGCATTCATCACCAGTGTTGTGCAGCCATGGGACCGGCTGCTATCGCCAAACGGGCGTTGTCCCGGAGCGCCCCAGCCCCGGCAGAAACAGGACCAGCAGTGCGCTCAGGATACGGTACCCCAAGCGGAGTACCGCCAGGGCGACGGTGTCCCTGGGTGTGCGGCACGAAGGCTTCGCATGGCACTTTTTCATTTCCGGGCCATCATTGCCTCAGTTCCTGGCCCTCTCCGGACTCTGGTCAGGGCCTCCTGCGACAACTGAAGAAGACAGAACCCGCCGGGTTCTTTATTCGCGCCACCAGACCCGGTAAAGCACAAAAGACCTACCAGGCACTGAATAATTTGCGGGATTCAGCGGAATCGCTGGAATCGGATACGTCCAACACTGCCGTCACGACGCTGGAGATTATTTACGACCTGAATCCGCGTGAAAATAAATCCGCGTGAAAATAAATCTGTCCCGGTTTTCCTA
>JAXHUV010000323.1:0-2234 GCA_034189445.1 Pseudomonadota bacterium | reverse complement strand
CCCGAATCAGGCGCAGGCGGTACAACCAGGCGCGGCCGAACTGGAGCCATAACCCAAAGCCCAGAAACAGAGTATGAACCCAGAACATCCCGAGCCACTCGGGAACCTTGCCCGCGGCCAGCCAGTCCCGGGCAACAATCAGCAAGCCCAGGTAGGTGATGTACACCAGCATCGCCGGAAGCAGATGAAAAAACCTGCCCTGGCGTGGGTTCACGCGGCTCAGCCTCACCGCAAGCAATGTCACGATCGGCACGATGAGTGGAAGAGAAAACCGCCAATGCAGCAACGCACGATCTTCCAATCGGTCTGACTGCATCAGGCTCCAGGTACTGGCTCCCTCTTCACGTTCCCTGGTACCCGCCTTTCCGCTTTCAATCTTCAGACCGTAAGCCTCAAAATCAATCACATTGTAATTCAGCTGGCCCGCAGTCCCCTCAAACCGGCCGCCATTTTCCAGTATGAGAAAGCGACTGCCAGTTTCAGGATCCACCAGTTGGGAACCGGAGTCGGCCGTTATAATCGTCAGCCCCCGGCCGTCCTGCGCGTATTCAGCAATAAAAACTCCCTGCAGCTGGCGTTTGTCTTCACTCAAACCCTCGGTATAGGTCACCCGCCCACTCGAAGAAAAATCCTGGAACCGTCCGGGCGCAAGCATTTCGAACTCGGTAGCCTTACGCTGCTCGTTCAGGATTTCCTGAACCTGGTTCATCCCCCAGGGGGACAGATAAAGGCTCATGGCACCAACGATGACCATCACCGGCAGACCGCCCAACAGCGTTTTTCCCAGCAAGGCATTATCGCTCACACCACAGGCGGACAGAACCGTCATCTCACTGTCGAGGTACATGCGCCCATAGGCCAGCAGGATGCCGATGAACAAACCAAGGGGCAGTATCAGCTCAAGAAACCCGGGAAACCGGAAAGCCATGATCTCAAGCAGCACACTGGCCGAAATACTGCCCTGGGCGGCGCTATCCAGATATTTGATGAAACGACCGCTCATGAACACCAGCAACAAGATGCCGGAAACGGCAACCATGCTGATCATGACCTGGCGGATGAGGTAACGGAAAATGATGCTCAAATCGGTCTCTCTGGCCGTATTCGCTGAACCGTGGAGATAGTTGGGAACTGCGCGTATTCTATGTAACCTTGGTGCCTAATAACAGAGGTGCCGAATGACAGAATAACGGCATTACACTGATACGAAGGCGCAAACAGGTACTAAAGCCGCGCCGAACGCTTGATAATTACCGACCAAACCCCAACGCCAGCAGCCTGTCGGACTTAAGGCTGATCTACTGCGCCGGTGGGGGTCTTGTGAACAATCATTACAGGAGTTGCCATGAATTTCAGTCTCAGCAGTAAAGCCATCGCCAGCACCAAAGCAGACTGCCTCGTAATCGGCATGCCTGAGAAGGGGGCCTGGCCAGCTTCCACAAATCAAGCCGATGAGGCGCTCGGCGGGCTGATCAAGACACTCCAGAAAGCCGGCGACCTCTCCGGCAAGAATGCCACCACGGTAACAATTCCCCTGACAGACCAGCCCTGGAGTCGCCTGCTCGTGGTTGGTACTGGTAAGGATACCGATCGCAGCCCTGCCAACTACCGTAAAGCCCTGGTCGCAATGATGACCGCCCTCAAGGACGGTCCGTCCAAAAGTGTCGCCATCACCCTGGCGGATACCGCCGTAACCGGTGACGAGGCTGCCAACTCCGAGGCAGCCCGGCTACGTCTGATCGGCCGGACTCTTGAAGACCAGCTCTACAGCTTCAGCGACTTCAAGAGCGAAAAACCCGCTGCCCGCAAACTCAACAAAGCCGTTGTATTTGCCTCCAGTCCCAGCAAAACTCTCAAGGATGCCTTCAACCTCGGCCTGGCCACCGGTCGCGGCATGAACCTAACCCGAGACTTGGGCAATACCCCGCCCAATATTTGCCACCCAAGCTGGCTCGCCGACCAGGCCAAGAAGCTCGCCAAAGATTACGACTCCATCAAGACCGAAGTGCTTGATGAAAAGCAGATGGAAAAGATGGGCATGAACACCATCCTGGCCGTTGGCAAAGGCAGCACCCAGCCCCCACGCCTGATCGTCATGGAATACCGCGGCGGTAAGGCCAAGGACAAACCCTACGTTCTGGTG
Source organism: Pseudomonadota bacterium (assembly GCA_034189445.1). Taxonomy (GTDB): domain Bacteria; phylum Pseudomonadota; class Gammaproteobacteria; order Pseudomonadales; family Oleiphilaceae; genus Marinobacter. Next base: position 91 of record JAXHUV010000323.1, on the reverse strand, counting down.
GGCAAGGGTATCACCTTCGACACCGGCGGCATCAGCCTCAAGCCCGGCGAAGGCATGGACGAAATGAAGTACGACATGGGCGGTTCCGCTG
>JAXHUV010000322.1:0-2237 GCA_034189445.1 Pseudomonadota bacterium | reverse complement strand
TCAAGGAAATCGAGATCGGCTTTCCCGCTGCCAGCCAGCCGGATTTCGACTTCTGCCGCAAGCTCATTGAAGAAAACCGTATTCCCGCGGATGTGAAGATTCAGGTGTTGACCCAGGCCCGCCCTGAACTGATTGAACGCACCTACCAAGCCCTGGCCGGTGCCGGCAAGGCGATCGTCCACGTCTATAACTCCACCTCCATAGTGCAGCGGGAGCAGGTGTTTGGCCTGGACCGCAATGGCATCAGGGACATTGCAGTCAATGGAGCGAAATGGGTCCGTGACATTGCCGCCCGCCACCCGGAAACCGAATGGACCTTCCAGTATTCGCCGGAAAGCTTTACCGGTACCGAACTGGATTTTGCCGCGGAAGTGATTGATGCCGTGAGCGAGGTCTGGCGTCCGGAAGACGGCCAGCCGATGATCATCAACCTGCCCGCCACCGTGGAAATGGCGACACCGAATGTGTTCGCGGACCAGATCGAATGGATCTGCGACAACATCCAGCGCCGGGAGCACATCAGCATCAGCGTACACACCCACAACGATCGTGGCTGCGCCGTGGCGGCTGCCGAACTGGCGGTCATGGCCGGGGCCGACCGGGTCGAGGGTACCCTGATGGGCAACGGTGAGCGTACCGGCAACATGGATCTGGTGACCATGGCCATGAATCTCTATTCCCAGGGCATTGATCCGACGCTGGATTTGTCCGGCATGGCGGAGATCACCGAGGTTGTTGAGGCCTGCACCGAGATTTCCACACATCCCCGCCATCCCTACGCCGGCGAGCTGGTCTTTACCGCCTTTTCCGGCAGCCATCAGGACGCCATCCGCAAGTGCCTTGGGCGCCGCAAGGATGGCGAAACCTGGAACGTGGCTTACCTGCCCATTGATCCGTCTGATGTTGGCCGCCGGTATGAGGAAGTGGTACGCATCAACAGTCAGTCTGGCAAGGGTGGTGTCGCTTATGTGCTGGAACGGGATTACAAGATTACCCTGCCACGCTGGCTGCAGATCGAGTTCAGCAAGGTGGTTCAGAAGGAAGCGGAAACCAACGGTGGTGAGATCGATTCGTTGACCATTCATCGTCTGTTTGAGGATCGCTATCTGAAAGTCCACGCTGATTGGGCATTGCGATCCTACGACCTGCATCGGGACGAGGAAGGCGTTCACGCCGATGTGTCTGTGGGTCGTGATGCCTCTCCGGTGCGCCTCGGTGGCCATGGGCTGGGTGCTGTTGAGGCTGTGTCAGAAGCGCTGGAGAAGCGTTTTGGCATAGCCATCGCAGTCGAGGCTTACGACGAGTTCGCCCTTGGCGAGGGCACCAACGCCAACGCTCTGGCCTGTATCCGGCTGACCGCAAGCGGCAGGCATTGCAGTGCGGCGGCACTGGCAGAGGACACCACGTCCGCCACCCTGCAGGCATTGCTCTCGGCGGTGGCTCAGGCGGTGGGTGTTGACATGCCCGAGACGGAAGCGAAGCCTGTAACGGCGGGTGCCTGAAAACCTGCCGCCCTGACGACACAAGCCGGCACACGGGTGCCGGCTTGTTGATTTGCCAATGCCCGTGAGGGGCAAAGGACGAAACGTCGACCCTTAGATCCTTAGACCGGGGTAACGTTTTCCGCCTGTGGGCCTTTCGGGCCCTGTGTTACGGTGAACTGCACCTGCTGACCTTCAGTCAGGGTACGGAAGCCGCTTGCGTTGATTGCACTGTAGTGAACAAACACGTCGCTGCCACCGTCCTGAGCGATGAAGCCAAAGCCTTTGGACTCGTTAAACCACTTAACGTGGCCGGTTTTAGTATCGGACATTGATCTTTCCTGTCTTTCTGCAATTTGCCCTCACGGGACCTTCGAATTCCTTATGGAACTGTGCTGAGAAATCCAGAGAGTACTGAGAGAAGGGGCAACGAAAAGCGCGGAGGCACAACGTTGTAACGCATTCACTAAATACCGCTGTATTTTCACAGCAATTTCAGTATAGACCGACTTTGGGGGGCGTCAACGAAATTTGTTGGCCTTTCGTGCAAGTTCTATTTTGGGCAAAACAACGGGTTGGGATTTGCTTGAACAAAAAATGCCCGCCTCCTGTGTGCAGGGGCGGGCAGGATTCAAGGGGCATCCGTCAGTGGCGGAATTGCTTGTCGATTTCTTCCAGAATCGCCGGATCATCAATGGTGCTGGGCACCGAGTATTCCTCGCCATCGGCAATCTGCCGGATCACCCGTCTCAGGAT
>JAXHUV010000321.1:0-2242 GCA_034189445.1 Pseudomonadota bacterium | reverse complement strand
CGCTTTGATAGTTTCCGAGAAAAGTCCAACGTTAAGGTGGTGTCTACGGACACCGGCCAGCCGGCCGGCCGGACAGACTAACACTGACTGATTACATACCCCCACAGAAATTGGTATACCTATTTGGGGGTACATTTTAGGTACATTTCCAGTATAAAATTGGTACATTTTTGGTATATACCAAAAATGTACCAAATTGGAACCGTACCAAAAACGTACCAAAAACATACCAAAAACGTACCTAATGTACCAAAAGTGTACCTCTCTATTACAATATACTAAAAGTATACCCACTGCAGGCATGGTTTTGGTATATTTTAGTTAAGTTTTCAGTTATTTTCCAAGTTCGCACATTTTCAGTTATACATTTAGTTCAGTTGTTAGCACGCAACTTAATAATTATAATTTTATGAGAAAAAAAAAATGTCTTTATTTTTTTTTATTGCAAAAGTAAACAAACATATGAATTATCACAAACAGGTAAACAAATATACACGACTTGACTAGTTTACACACACATTTGTTGGGTAGAAGCTTGCCCAATGCATTGGGTACATTTTCGGTAGAGACTGTTCCTACCGTACCTGATCAGTACATACTTGGTATACCTCAACAGAAGTACACAAAAGGTACATTATTGGTATATTTTTGTCCTGCAGTATTTCAGTACATTATTGGTATACCTCCACAGCAGTACATGAAAGGTACATGTTTGGTACATTTGTTCCTACAGTAGTTCAGTACATTATTGGTATACCTCCACAGCACTGCTGCAAAGGTATACCAAAAATGAACTGAGCAACTGCAGAAAAATCCACAAAAATGTACTCCAGCATAGGTATACCAATAATGTACTGACCAACTGCAGAAAAATCCACAAAAAATGTACTCCAGCATAGGTATACCAATATTGTACTGACCAGCTGCAGAAAAATCCACAAAAAAATGTACTGCTAAGGAGGTATACCAATAATGTACCAACTGCAGAAAAATCCACAAAAAAATGTACTGCTGTGGAGGTATACCAAAAATGTACTGATCAACTGCAGAAAAATGTATACACAAAAAATGTACTGCGACGGAGGGATGCTACGTACATTTGATTATTTACTGCATTTCGTAGTCTTAAACTGATACCTGGAAATAACCATGTAAATTATTTCCAGACAGACCTAAAATGTGTACAAATAATACAGTACAGCTGTTATTTTCATGGATTTATTATGAATTATGATACATGCAATCTTCCATTTTTTCCTCTGCCTTAATTATAAACCAACTAGTATTTGTGTGTGGATGATATTCCCAGGCTGGATAATTGCCCTTCACTCGGTGTTGCAGATAGCATCAGTGGCCATGCAGTAGTCCTGATGTGAAGACTTTGTTGACAGAATTACTTGACAGTCCACACCTCATCTTAACAGCAAACAGCCAAGCAACAGTCCTGTACATAAACAACAAACATGATGATGCAACACTAGGCATGTAAAATGTCTAAACAAATAAATTAAATAAAGAAGCAGGCAGAGAGCAAGAAAAAGCTTTCACTTTACAGGAATTTTGTTACAGGCCTACGGCTACCTTTAAAAGAAGGGTTATTGACAAAGTACAATTGAGGTTTGCCAATGTTAGAGAAGGAAAGACAAGCACATACTGGTATGTGATCACTAATGTTTGTATATATGCACTATTGTGGTTAATCCCAGCTCGAGTCAAAGCATAACAATAAAGAAGACAAATTTGACTGCAACATTATTGATGACAACTGACATATAATAATAATAATAATAATAATAATAATAATAATAATAACACTTAAAATAAAAGAATTTCAAGAAAATCAATCTAAAACAGGTTTTGTATGAATGAAATAATGTACAAACATGATTGTGTTCCCTTCATCAAGACTCGTTGTGGTCACTTTTTTAAGGATATCCCAGCCTGGCCTTCTGTTCAACTTCAAGCCCCTCGACACTCTGCTGCTCCATCTAGAAGATAAAACTGAATGATTCACACAAACAAACAAAAGCAAATGTGTAATACAGCTTTGTAAAGTATTAAGGTTATTTAACTGAAGCATGAGACATACCTTATTGAATAAAACAGTACACATTCAACACACTGAATCAGTCAGTCTTTCTCTTTTCCACACTCTCTGTCTGTCTGTCTGTCTGTCTCTCTCTCTCTCTCTCTCACATACACACACACATTCACTCTCTCTCTCTTTCTCCCTCCCTCCCTC
>JAXHUV010000320.1:0-2243 GCA_034189445.1 Pseudomonadota bacterium | reverse complement strand
GCGATCGGATAGGTCATGGCCTTCTTGACCTTTTTCTTGAGGGTTTCCGTCTTTTCAAGATAGGTCGCGATCCGGTCGAGCATTTGTTCAAGTGCGCCGGCCTTCTCGCCGGAATCAACCAGGTTGCAGTAAAGATCGTCAAAATACCTGGGGTGTTTGCGAAGTGAACCGGCAAAGCTGGTACCGGACGAAATATCGTTACGAATACTAATAACCAATTCCTGAAGACCTCTGTTTTCGAGGCCGTCTGCAACGATATCGAAACTTTGAACCAGTGGTACGCCGGCTTTCATCATCGTCGCAAGCTGTCGAGTCAACATGGCGATATCGAAGGGCGTGATCTTCTTGCTGCCACCAAAGAGAGGCTTGGGTTTCTTCTTGACCTTGTCGGGGATGATCCCTTGCTTTCGTAACTGGGCTTTTACCAGAGCCAGGCTTGGCCCCGTCAGTTCTCCCTTGGATTTGTTTCCTTTACGGTCTTTCCCTTCCCAAACGTACGATTCCAGCTTCTGCGCTTTTTCTGCCATGCTTAATCCTTCGTCACGCGGTTGGCTTCTTCAAGGCTGGTTACGCCCTGAATCACCTTCAGGAGTGCCGACTCCCGCAGAGTGCGGAAGCCTTCCGCCTGAGCCTGTTTTGCAATTCGGATGGAGCTGGCCTCTTCCATAATCATGTTCGCCAGCTCGTCGGTAATCTTGACCACCTCGTAAATACCGACGCGGCCTTTATATCCTCCATTGCATTTATCACAGCCCTTGGGGCGGTACAACGTGAAGCCTGTATCAATTTGTTCCTGTGTGAACCCTTCCTTCAAAAGCACATCTTTAGGGACGTCTGCAGGTTGTTTGCAGTTATTGCAAAGGCGCCGGCCCAGGCGCTGGGCGATAATCAGGCTTACGGACGTGGCGATGTTGAAGGCGGGCACGCCCATGTTCATCATCCGGGTCAGGGTTTCCGCGGCACTGTTGGTGTGCAGAGTAGAGAGAACCAGGTGCCCGGTTTGCGCAGCCTTGATGGCGATCTCGGCGGTTTCCAGGTCCCGGATCTCACCGACCATGATCACATCGGGGTCCTGGCGCAGAAACGCCCGGAGCGCTTCGGCAAACCCCAGGCCGACTTTATTGTTTACGTTGACCTGGTTGATGCCTTCGAGGTTGATTTCCGCAGGATCCTCCGCAGTGGAAATGTTTCTCTCCGCGGTGTTGAGGATGTTCAGGCCCGTGTATAGCGAGACTGTTTTACCTGAGCCTGTGGGACCCGTTACCAGGATCATGCCCTGGGGCTGCTCCAGAGCATCCATGTACATCTGCTTCTGGTCTTCTTCATAACCCAGTACATCGATGCCAAGCTTCGCCTGGCTGGGGTCAAGAATCCGCAATACAATCTTTTCGCCCCACAGCGTCGGCAGCGTGTTTACCCGGAAGTCGATGGCCTTGGTTCTGGACAGCTTCATCTTGATACGGCCATCCTGGGGAACCCGGCGCTCGGAGATGTCCAGCTGCGCCATGATCTTGACCCGTGCGGATATCTTCGGAGCCAGCTTGATGGAAGGACGGGATACTTCCTTCAGAATGCCATCAGTGCGATACCGGACACGGTAAACCTTTTCGTACGGCTCAAAATGAATATCTGAAGCGCCTCCGCGAATGGCATCCAGCAACATCTTGTTAACGTACTTGACGATGGGCGCATCATCGACGTCAGACGCAGATACCGCATCCTTGTCCTCGTCCCGATCGCCACCTTCTGTCTCCACCCCTTCAAGGTCAGCATCTTCGAGATCTCCCATGGTGGTGTCCTGGGACTCGAGATACTTCTCAATAGCAACCCGCAGCTTGGCATCATCCACAAGGATGGCGTCAGTGCTCAGCCCGGTGTTGAACTTGATTTCATCCAGTGCCTGGATGTTGGTCGGGTCGGAAACCGCAATGAAAAGCCGGTTTCCCCTCTTGTAAAGAGGTAATGCGTTGTGTTTGCGTATCAGCTTTTCGTCGACCGCCTTCTCCGGAAGCATCTCGGGCAGGAAGGCGTCGAGGTCCAGTACCGACATCCCGAATTCCATGGCCGCGGAGAAAGCCAGTTTTGCGCTGTTGGCCAGATCATTCTGGGTAAGGTAGGTAATGAGAGGAATCCGGTTTTGCGAAGCGTGAAGAAAAGCTTCCTTTGCGGTCGCCTCATCCAGAAGCCCGTCTTCTACAAACCGACGGGCCAGGCCCGTGAGCGTTACTTTTCGGTTACTACTC
>JAXHUV010000032.1:0-16330 GCA_034189445.1 Pseudomonadota bacterium | reverse complement strand
CTCCCGGTCGCCTGGCAGGCGGCTCCCAATGCGGGTGCCAATGTCGGTGTCGCAGTCCTTGACACTGGGGTTTTCAGCTCAGAGCCAAACTCTCCGGGGAATTGGCATCCTGACCTTCAGGAGAATGTTCAAGTCGTATCTACCAATCCGGCGACGCCGGATTTCGTTGGGATTCAGAACGACCTGGATGATCAGCCTGGGCGGGACTCCAATCCGGCCGATCCGGGTGATGGTCAGCCTCGAAGCAGTAATTTTCACGGCACCCATGTTGCCGGCATTATCGCAGCCGCTGATAACGAATTGGGAGTTGTTGGCGTAGCCCATCAAGCAACTCTGATTCCCGTCCGAGTCCTGGGTGAGGCGGGCACCGGGACGCTGGCAGACCTTATTGCGGCGATAGAATGGGCCGGCAGTCGGGATGAAATTGATGTTATCAACCTCAGTCTTGGCGGAGTGGGGCCAGATGGACAATTGCAAGCTGCCATTGATGCGGCGCACAATGCCGGCAAACTGGTAGTAGCCGCGGCAGGTAACCAGGGTACAGATGAACCGGTATACCCGGCGGCGTTTGCCAATGTCGTAGGCGTTGGTGCCGTGGATGGTGCGGGTAATCGAGCTTCCTATTCCAATATCGGTGCTTCCGTTAGCTTGGTGGCTCCGGGTGGTGATGCCAGTCGGGATGCAAATCTGGATACCCGGGCCGACATGGTGATCAGCACCTGGGGAACCGATGACGGTAGAGTGTTTGAGCCCGGCTACGCAGAGCTTCAGGGTACGTCCATGGCTGCTCCCCATGTGTCGGGCGTATTTGCACTGATGAAAGCGGAGAGGCCACAGCTTGATTCTGGGCAATTTTTTGCTTTGCTCTTGAACGGACAGTTAACCGATGTTGTGGGTAATAGCACTGAATACGGCGCGGGGTTGCTAAACGCCGTGAAGGCGATTGATGCGGCTTTGGACGGGAACATACAGCCGGTTCTTGGCGCATTTCCCGCTGTCCTGACGTTTGATGGTACTAACACCCAGCGGCGACTCATGTTGAATCGGTACCCCTCGCAAACCGAGATGACCGTGACTGGCATTAGTGCCGGTGAACAATGGTTGAAGGTGGGAGCTGGATTAGCTGTCGGAGAGCCTGTGCCATCGTCTGTAAGCGTCAGTATAAACACTGAGCTACTCGGGCAGGATGAGTCCGGAACCACGAACCTTGAGATCCACTATAGCGTTGAAGGCGGCGATCAAAGGACACTCTCCGTGCCAGTGAATGTAAGGCTGATCGACCCACCTGATATGCGGGATGCTGGCAGGCATTATGTGTTACTGGTTTCAGCGGATACCGCTCGAACGACGGAGTACCAGGTGGTAGTCACGGCCATTAAAGGTAGCTACAGTTTTGCTTTTGCTGATGTTGAGCCGGGTACCTATTTCCTTGTTGCGGGCACTGACATGGATAACAATGGGTTTATCTGTGAAAACGGAGAGGCTTGTGCCGAGTATCCCGTTAATGGGTTGCCACAGACAATTGAGGTCGGCGAAGGTGGGCCAGAATCACTTCGCCTGAGCACAAGCTTTCGACGGCCAACAATCAGCTCACTTGGTGGCCCTCGCGTAAACTTTCACGGTTATCGAATATTGCCCGACACCGAACAGGATCCGATGCGTCGTCTGGAGATCAATCGTTGAAGATTCGTTTCAGGCTTTTCCTGCTGGTCCTGTCTTGTGGTTTCATAGTTGCGGGCTGCACCAAGGAACAGGCCATGACAGCTACCGGCGCACCGCTGGCCAGGCAAGTGTTGCAATCCGCGCATTGCGGGCTGACGGCCCCCGGGCAGGTTGTCATTGATAATCCGGAAAAACTGGAGCGACTGGAAATGCTCCCGGCGATGACCCTTTCTCTTGAAACGCTCAAGGCCATCAATTATGAGCGTGAGCAGGTTGTTCTCGCCTCTATTGGCCAGAAACCAACGGGTGGATTCGACGTTACTCTCGATGGCTCGGAAATCATTGATGACGTTCTTTACCTGACCATTCGAGTGACCGAACCCGCCCCGGGGGCCATGGTAACCCAGGCCCTGACCACCCCCTGCGTGGTCATCGCGGTGACCGCCGAAGGCTGGGACGATATCCAGATCACCCGGGCCGAAAACAACCGTTGATCTTTCTTCACGAATCCCTAAGCTATGGCTCAGCTTTTACTATCAATCGCGGAGTCAGTTCCTGCCCATGAGCCAGCAACAATATAACGCCGATGCTATTGAAGTACTGAGCGGCCTGGATCCGGTGCGCAAGCGCCCGGGAATGTACACAGACACCAGTCGGCCCAATCACCTGGCGCAGGAAGTCATTGATAACAGCGTGGATGAGGCGTTGGCGGGTCACGCCAGGCGTATCGACGTGGTGTTATACAGTGATGGCTCTCTGAGTGTCGAGGATGACGGCCGGGGTATGCCGGTGGACCTTCACAAGGAAGAGGGCCTGCCTGGTGTTGAGCTGATCCTGACCCGCCTCCACGCCGGCGGCAAGTTTTCCCAGGGTAACTACAACTTTTCCGGTGGGCTTCACGGTGTCGGTGTTTCCGTTGTCAATGCACTGTCCACCCATCTGGAAGTCACCATCAAGCGAGATGGCCAGCTGCACCGGATGACGTTTGCCAACGGTGACAAGGCTTCTGAGCTCGAAGTTATCGATACCGTCGGTAAGCGCAATACCGGTACCCGCCTGAAATTCACGCCCGACGTGAGCTATTTTGACAGCCCCAATTTTTCTGTCAGCCGCCTTCGCCACAACCTGAGGGCGAAGGCGGTTCTGTGTCCGGGCCTTACGGTGACTTTCCTCCAGGAAAAAACCGGCGAGCAAGACGAATGGTTCTACGAGGGCGGGTTGCGGGATTACCTGCGCACCGCCCTGGCGGATATCGAAGCGGTGCCACTGGAACCGTTCACCGGCAGCTTTTCCGGGAACAAGGAAGCGGTGGATTGGGCAATTCAGTGGCTGCCCGAGGGCGGCGAAGCCATTATGGAAAGCTACGTCAACCTGATTCCCACGGCCCAGGGCGGGACCCATGTGAATGGGTTGCGTACCGGATTACTGGAGGCCATGCGTGAGTTCTGTGAGTTCCGCAATCTGTTGCCCCGTGGTGTCAAGCTTTCACCCGAGGATATCTGGGACCGGGCAGCCTATGTTCTGTCCTTCAAGATGCAGGAGCCACAGTTCTCGGGCCAGACCAAGGAACGTCTTTCTTCCCGGGAGGCGGCAGCCTTTATCTCCGGTGTGGTCAAGGATGCCTTCAGTCTCTGGCTTAACCAGCATACCGATGTGGCGGAAGCACTTGCCGAACTGTTTATCGGCAATGCCCAGCGTCGCCTGAGAGCCAGCAAAAAAGTGGCACGGAAGAAGGTAACCTCGGGCCCGGCCCTGCCTGGCAAGCTGGCGGACTGTTCCGGCGGCGATACCTCCCGTTCCGAGCTGTTTCTGGTAGAGGGTGACTCGGCCGGTGGTTCCGCCAAGCAGGCCCGGGACCGGGAGTTCCAGGCGGTCATGCCGCTGCGGGGCAAAATCCTCAATACCTGGGAGGTGGACTCCGGCGAGATTCTGGCGTCCCAGGAAGTTCATGATATTGCCGTTGCCATTGGCGTGGATCCCGCTTCCGATCAGCTGGATGGTCTTCGCTACAACAAGGTCTGCATCCTCGCGGACGCGGACTCCGATGGCCTTCACATTGCCACGCTTCTGTGCGCGCTGTTCGTCAAGCATTTCCGCCCGGTGGTCGCCGCTGGCCATGTGTTCGTGGCCATGCCGCCACTGTATCGGGTGGATCTGGGCAAGGAAACGTTTTACGCCCTGGATGAGCCCGAAAAGCAGGGCATTATCGACCGGATTGCGGCTGAGAAGCGCAAGGGTAAGATTTCAGTCACCCGCTTTAAAGGCCTGGGTGAAATGAACCCGCTCCAGTTACGTGAAACCACCATGGCTCCGGACACCCGTCGCCTGGTCATGCTGACCATTGAAGACGGAGACGATACCGACAGCCGAATGGACATGTTGCTGGGCAAGAAGCGCGCATCCGACCGGAGAGCGTGGCTGGAGACTTATGGCAATATGGCAGACATTGAGGTCTGATATTCCCCTGGGTGCTATAAGAAGCATTCTTTATTCTTTCTCTGTGTTCCATAAACTCGTTATCCTGCCAGTTTTCTGATCGGGAAGAAATGTTGATGGACTGGCAAGGTTGGTTCGCGCTGGGCCTCGCGGGTACCGCGCTGATGCTGATGAGTGCGGGGCGATTCGCGCCCCACCTGGTTATGATGGGGGTGCTTGTGGTGCTTAGCGCCAGCGGAATAATTTCCGCGGATCAGGCTCTTGCCGGGTTCAGTAACAGTGGCCTGATTACCGTTACTGCCATGTTCGTGGTGGCAGCGGGCATTCATCACTCCGGCGGTGTCGATTTGCTGGTGCATCACCTGCTTCGCAATCCCGGGACCGTCCGGTCAGCCCAGGCACGGATTGTGCTCCCGGTTGCCCTTCTGAGTGGTTTTCTCAACAATACTCCGGTCGTTGCCACCATGATTCCGGCGGTGCATGCCTGGTCCCGGAAGATTGGCATTGCTCCATCTAAATTGATGATTCCCCTGAGTTATTCCGCTATTCTCGGGGGCACTATCACGCTGATTGGCACCAGCACCAACCTGGTCGTCAATGGTCAGTACCAGCAACTGACCGGCGGGCAGGGCTTCTCCATCTTCTCCATTACCGCCGTCGGGCTGCCGGTTGCCGTCATTGGCGTGGCCGTCATATTGCTGGTTATGCCCAGGGCACTCCCGGATCGCAAGGATCAGCAGAAATTCGGCGCCATGAGGGAGTTTACCCTGGAAGTCGCGGTGTCATCCGACGGTCCACTGGTGGGGAAAACCGTGGGTGAGGCCGGGCTCCGGGAGCTGGAGCGACTGTATCTGGTCGAGATTGAGCGGGATGGCAGCGTGGTTACCGCTGTGCCTTCGGAAGAGCGGCTCCGGGGCGGTGACCGCCTGGTGTTTGCCGGTGATACCCAGGCCATCTCAGATCTGCTGCGGATCAACGGGATCGTGCCGTCAGTCCATGACGATGAGCCGAGTCTGAGCAAGGATCGGGCGGAACGGCGGCTGGTGGAGGCGGCATTGTCGCCCCAGTCCGATGTGCTTGGCCTGACCATTCGGGATGCCCGCTTCCGGGACCGCTACGGTGCCGTGGTTCTGGCCGTTGCCAGGGGTGGGGAGCGTGTTTCCGGGAACCTGGGGAATATCCGGCTCAGACCCGGTGATGTTCTGCTTCTGGAAGCTCGCCCCGCGTTTGTCAGCCGCCAGCGCTATAACAAGGACTTTCTGCTGATCAATGATCTGGAAACCGAGACGCCGCGGCATGACCGGGCCTGGCTGTCCTGGGGCATTCTGTTGGTGCTGGTGGGGCTCGCCGCCTGTGGCACGCTGAGCATGCTGAATGCGGCCTTGCTGGGTGCGGCGGGGATGATTCTGTCCGGCTGCTGTTCGGTTGGCCAGGCTCAGAAATCAGTGGATGTGCCGGTTATTCTCACGATTGCCGCCTCCTTCGCCATGGGTGCGGCCCTGGAGCAGACCGGCGCGGCAGGCTTTGTTGCCGAAGGCATTCTTGAGTTCAGTCAGGGCGACGTGCTGTTAACCATCCTGCTGGTCTATTTCGTGGTGTCGGCGCTGACCGAGGTTATTACCAACAACGCTGCCGCTGTGCTGGTCATTCCCATAGTTCTCTCAATGACCACCAGTATGGGCGTGGCGGCGGAGCCGTTTGTGATAGCTGTCATGATGGCGGCCTCGGCGAGCTTTGCCACGCCGCTCGGGTATCAGACCAATATGATGGTGTTCGGGCCTGGCGGTTACCGGTTCAGTGATTTCGTGCGGGTGGGGCTGCCAATGAACCTGTTTATTGGTGCGGTCACGGTCGTGGTGATTGCGGTGGTTTACGACATCAGTCCTGGATTATTAATTCCATCGTTGCTGTAATGTTGAGTGACCCGTAAAACTTGCAGACAACCAAAGGCAGAAGCTTGGGAAATGGTCAGAATTTCTGATGTAACACTGCAAAAGATTTTGGTTTTATTCACCGGGCCGGGTTTCTAGACTTGGCCTTATTATTTGGACTGATAGCCTTAAGTCTGTCAGGCAGCAGGAAATTGTCTCATCATGCAAATCAGGAACACTCCGGCCAGCTACGGTCTCGTGGCTATCATGATTCACTGGCTTGTTGCGCTGGCGGTCTTTGGCCTGTTCGGGCTTGGCTATTGGATGGTGGGCTTGTCGTATTACGACGACTGGTATCGCAAAGCACCGGATATCCATCGCAGCATTGGCATTCTGCTATTACTGGTGATGCTTTTCCGGGTGGTCTGGCGAGCGGTGAACGTTTCGCCGGAGCCGTTGTCCGGCCATAAGCGTTGGGAAGTCCGCAGCGCCCACACGATCCACTTGCTGCTGTACCTGCTGATTTTTGTTGCCATGGTGAGTGGTTACCTGATATCGACGGCCGATGGCTCGTCAATCAGCGTGTTCGGTTGGTTCGAGGTGCCATCGGTAACCGGTCAGATAAAGGGAATGGAGGACACCGCGGGAACCGTTCACTACTGGTCGACCTGGGCAATTGTGGCCCTGGTCGTGGTTCATGCGGCGGGCGCTTTCAAACACCACCTGTTTGATCGTGACCGCACATTACGGCGTATGCTGGGTAAGTGATCCGCCTGCCGTTTGCATACTGATCGTTTAACGCCCGGGAGTCGGGCACCAATGAAATAACGGAGATAACCATGAAAAAAATTCTGCTTGCTTCTGCCGTGTCCATGGCGCTTGTCGGTGCGGTTCATGCTAACGAGCACAGTGGCACCTATGCGTTTGATACCAAAGGCGACCACCAGTTTGTCACCTTCAAGATTTCCCACCTTGGTTACAGCTGGCTTTACGGCCGTTTTAACGACTTTGACGGCGAATTCGTTTACGATGCCGAGAATCCCGAAAACAGCACCGTCAACGTGACTATTGATACCGCGAGTGTGGATTCCAATCACGCCGAGCGCGACAAACACTTGCGCAGCGAAGACTTTCTGTATATCAGTGAGTTTCCACAGGCAACCTTCAAGAGCAAGCGAGTGGTGGTGGATGACGAAGGCGAGGCCGATATCATTGGTGATTTTACCCTCCGCGGTGTCACCAAAGAAGTTACGCTAGACGTTGAGATGGTGGGCCACGGGGAAGACCCCTGGGGTGGCTATCGCATGGGTTTTGAGGCGGAAACCGAGCTTCGCCTGAAAGACTTCGGCATCCCGATGGATCTTGGCAAGGCCTCCGAGACCGTTGAGATCATCATTTCTGTCGAGGGTATTCGCCAGTAAGGCTGCTGGAACAGGTTCCGGGCTCAGCCCCGGAACCTCAATTCAAGATTCCCCGTCCCGCTACCTCGTGATTTTCCTTAAGTGCAAAGGCCGGTTACTGGCTCAGAGCCTGGATTCGCTCCGTGGATGGTCTGAAGATGACCTGTCTACCGCACAAGATTTGCAAAGGTGCCTTTGGCGCCAGAACTGCCCCACGAAGATGACCAGCCAGATTAAAAACCCCGCCCAAAGGTAGGGCTCGGGGACCTGGAAGCTGCCGCTGATTGCAAATTCCACAAGGAGCATCAGTGCCACCGCCAGAACCGCATTTACCATGGCGGTAACCATGGCTTGCCCGCAGGCTTTGATGTTGGGTTTCATAGTGTTCCGCTTGTCAGGGAAGTAAAACGGCCTTCTATTCACTGCAGGGGAGAATACGGGCCACCTTACGAACTCTCCATGCGGGAATTCCGCTATTGGAATCAGGCATCCGTGCGACAGGGCGACCGCTTCAGCCAATAAATCCGCAGGTTGTTGGTGTATCAGCGCCCCTCTCCATATAATGTTCACACCTGCTAACCGGTGATTGTTACCGGCATGGCAGGTCAGCGCCAAGTTCGGCAGGCTGCTGGAATCACGGACGATTCTTCAAATCAGGCAACACAGGCAATCAAAGAGGCATCCATGCCAGAGTTTCAGACAACGGATGAAGGCTTCGAGCGGGTTTCGCTCCGGGATTACACGGAAAAGGCCTATCTCGATTATTCCATGTACGTCATTCTTGACCGGGCACTGCCCAATGTCGGCGATGGCCTGAAACCGGTTCAGCGGCGAATTGTCTATGCCATGTCCGAGCTGGGGCTGAAATCCACCTCGAAGTACAAGAAGTCCGCTCGCACCGTGGGCGATGTGTTGGGCAAGTTCCATCCCCATGGTGATAGTGCCTGTTATGAAGCCATGGTGCTGATGGCCCAGCCTTTTTCTTACCGTTATCCACTGGTGGACGGGCAGGGAAACTGGGGCTCGCCGGATGATCCCAAATCCTTTGCCGCCATGCGTTACACCGAATCCCGCCTGGCGTCTTTCGCTGAACTGCTTCTGGGCGAGCTCGGGCAGGGTACGGTGGGCTGGGTGGCCAACTTTGATGGCACCATGGAAGAACCCTCGGTGCTGCCCGCCCGGCTGCCCCATGTGCTTCTGAATGGCACCACCGGTATCGCTGTTGGCATGGCCACCGACATTCCGCCGCACAACGTGCGGGAAGTGGCCGCGGCCTGCATACGCCTGCTGGACCAGCCGGAGGCGACGGTTGAAGAGCTTTGTGAACACGTCAAGGGCCCGGATTTTCCGACTCAGGCGGAAATCATTACCCCTCGCAAGGATATCCGGCAGATCTACGAAACCGGCCGCGGATCGCTGCGGATGCGCGCCCGCTGGGTTCGGGAGAGTGGCGAGATTGTGGTCACGGACCTCCCGCACCAGGTGTCCGGCAACCGGGTGCTGGAGCAGATTGCCCACCAGATGCAGACCAAAAAGCTACCCATGGTGGCCGACCTTCGTGACGAATCCGATCATGAAAATCCGACCCGACTGGTCATCGTGCCGCGCTCCAACCGGGTGGATCTCGAGGGTCTGATGGCGCACCTGTTTGCCAGCACCGATCTTGAAAAAACCTACCGGGTCAACATCAATGTGATTGGTAATGACGGCAGGCCAGGCGTCAAGGGTTTGCGACGGATCCTTACCGAATGGTTGACCTTCCGGCGCACCACCGTTATTCGTCGTTTGCAGCATCGTCTGGACAAGGTTCTTGCCCGCCTGCATATCCTGGAAGGCTTGCTGATCGCCTATCTCAATATAGATGAGGTGATCGAAATCATCCGCACCGAAGACAAACCCAAGGCCGAGTTAATGGCCCGTTTCGGGTTGTCCGCCGATCAGGCCGAAGCCATCCTCGAACTGAAGTTGCGCCACCTGGCCAAGCTTGAGGAAATGAAAATCCGGGGCGAACAGGATGAACTCTCGGTCGAGCGGGATGAGCTCCAGTCCATTCTGGGCTCCGAGGATCGCCTGCGGGAGCTGATCAAGAGCGAGCTGCAAGCGGATGCCGAAACCTTTGGCGATGACCGTCGCTCACCGATTGTCGAACGTGAGGAGGCCCGGGCCTTCAGCGAGGTGGACCTGGTCTCGAACGATCCCGTTACCGTTGTGTTGTCTGAGAAAGGCTGGGTTCGCGCGGCCAAGGGGCATGACATTGAGCCGGAAAGTCTTAGCTTTAAAGCCGGTGACCGTTTTTTCCTGGCGGCCCGGGGGCGCAATAACCAGCCGGCGATTTTCCTGGATTCCACCGGCCGAGCCTATTCCCTGATGGCCCATGGTCTGCCATCTGCCAGAGGCCAGGGTGAGCCGTTGACGGGACGAATCAATCCGCCCTCCGGAGCAAGCTTCTCGGGCCTGTTGATGGGCGATCCGTCCCGCAAGGCACTGCTGGTTACCGACGGTGGCCATGGGTTTGTTACATCGCTCAACGACATGATCAGCAAGAATCGCAATGGCAAGGCGGTGGTCAGTGTTCCCAGGGGGGCGAAACTCATACCGCCGGTGATGGTGCCGGTTACCGGAAAGACACTGTACCTGGGAGTAATTTCGAACGAAGGCCGGATGCTGGTGTTTCCGCTGAGCGACTTGCCGGAACTGGCCAAGGGCAAGGGCAACAAGATCATCAGTATTCCTTCTGCCCGGGTTCAGAACCGTGAAGAGTATGTGGTGGCGGTGACTGTATTTGCCGAGAACGACCAGCTGGAAATCCGGGCCGGAAAGCGCAAAATGGGACTGAAGTTCAGTGACCTTGATCACTACCTGGGTGAGCGTGGCCGTCGCGGCCACAAGCTGCCCAGGGGGCTGCAACGGGTCGATGGCATTGATGTGATTCCTTCCGCCGCCCGGGCGGCGGAAGAGACGGGCTCTGACAGTGAGGGTGCCGATAGTGAGTGAGCTGGTACTGATTAATGTCTCCGGGCGTGACAAGCCGGGCCTGACCTCGGAAATTACCGGCATTATGGGGCGCTACGATGTGCGGATCCTGGATATTGGCCAGGCGGTCATTCACGATCATCTCACCTGGGGGATCCTGATCGAGATTCCGGATGAATCCAAATCCTCGCCGGTCAT
The DNA here is from genome assembly GCA_034189445.1 of Pseudomonadota bacterium. Classification (GTDB taxonomy): domain Bacteria; phylum Pseudomonadota; class Gammaproteobacteria; order Pseudomonadales; family Oleiphilaceae; genus Marinobacter. The sequence continues at coordinate 5,790 of JAXHUV010000032.1, read as the reverse complement.
ACGTGATCTGCTGTTCCGCCTCCATGCCCTGGATCTGCAGGTCCGGTTTGCGCCGATCACTGAGGAGGAATACCAGTCCTGGGCCGCGGCCCGCAACCGCGCCTGTTACATCGTGACCCTGCTGGCCCGTGATATCAAAGCCGAGCAGATCGCCCGTGTTTCCGCCATTACCGCGCGCCACGGACTGAATATCGATAATATTTCGCGGCTGTCTGCCAGGCCCTCACTGAACGCCTCCGATAACCGCATTGCCTGTGTCGAGTTCTCGGTGCGGGGCACGCCTTCGGATCTTGAACAGTTGCGCGCGGATTTCCTGCATATTGCCGGCGAAATGAATGTGGATATCGCCTTCCAGGAGGATTCCATTTTCCGGCGCAATCGTCGCCTGGTGGTCTTCGACATGGACTCCACACTGATCGAAGCCGAGGTGATCGACGAGCTTGCCGCGCAAGCCGGCGTGGGCGAGCAGGTGGCGGAGATTACCGAGCGGGCCATGCAGGGCGAGCTGGATTTCAGTCAGAGTTTCGCCGAACGTCTCGCGCTTCTGAAGGGGCTTGATGAATCGGTGCTCGAGGGCATCGCCTCCAGGCTACGAATGACCGAGGGGGCTGAGCACCTGATCCGCAGTCTCAAGGCACTGGGTTATCGTACTGCAATTCTGTCGGGCGGATTCACCTACTTTGCCCGCCATCTGCAGCGCAAGCTGGGGATTGATTACATCCATGCCAACGAGCTTGAAATCGAGGACGGCAAGGTTACCGGACGGGTATCCGGGCAGATCGTGGACGGTAAACGGAAAGCGGAGTTGCTGCTGGAGATCGCCGGCAAAGAGCACATCTCAAGGGAACAGGTTATTGCCGTAGGTGATGGCGCCAACGACCTTCCGATGCTGAGCCAGGCGGGTCTGGGGGTGGCGTTCCGGGCCAAGCCCCTGGTCAAGGAATCGGCCCGCCACGCTATTTCGACTCTTGGACTGGACGCAATCCTGTATCTGATTGGTTTCCGGGAGAGTGAAACCAACCAGAGTCTGCGAAACGCCGACTTCTGAACCGTTCAGGCTCAGGTGTCGCCAAAGTCGTAGTTCATTTCGGGTACCGGTGCCTGCAGGTAGTAGCCCTGAATATAGTTCACGCCAGCCTGCCACAGGGTGGCAAGAACCCCGGCACTTTCCACCAGCGGAATAATGGTCAGCTTGCCGCTTGACTGCAGGCTCTTGACCATCTCCTTAATCTGTTCCTTGGCCTCATCGCTCTTCTGGATTTCTTCCGTAAAGGAGCCATCGATTTTCACATAGTCCGTATCAATGTGTTTCAGGGTATTGAACGGGTTGAGGGCACAGCCAAACTGGGCAATGGATACCTTGCAGTGCAGCTCATGGACGGCTTTGGTGAAGTCTTTTGCCTGCTTCATGTAAGTGTTGGCATCCCCCTCCCTTATCTGGAAGATCAGGGAGTCGCCCGGCAGGCGCGCGGCTTTCAGGGCAACACTCAGCCAGGGAGTGAAGGTTTTATCCTGCAGGGTTTCAGCCGTTAGATTGAGGAACAGGCGGGTATCGTGCCCCCTTGAACGATGGCTGGAAAGCTGTTTGATGGTCTGCAGGATAACCCAGCGGTCGATCTTTATAGCGGTATCGCTTGGGGGGGCCATAGGCGGCAGGAAGTCATAGGGTGAGACTTCGTTGTCGTCCTTGTCGAGCATGCGTACGAAAGCTTCGTAATGCTCTTCCCCTTCGCCGCGCAGGTTGATGATCGGCTGGAAAAGGAGCCGGAAGCGGTTTTCTTCCAGAGCCCTCTGAATCGCTTCCACCGAATTGCTTTCATTCAGTGTTTCGAAATCGGCGGGATGGTACACCACCACGCCGTTGCCCTGGGCATGACCTTCGAGCTTGCGGACTTCCGCGGATGCCATGTGGGCCCGGGCCATGAGCTCCTCGGCCTTCGGGGAATTCTCGGTAATCGTGGCGACACCGATGCTTACCGTCAGTTGGACCGTGCGGCCGTTGATATCGAACAGATAATCGTCAACCGCCTTGCGGATGCGCTCGGCGTGTTCCGCCATGGTGGTTTCATCGCAGGGCTGGGACAGCAGGCTGAAAGCGTCGTCGCTCAGTCGGGCCAGGGTGAGGTCTCCCCCGGCCTGTTCCTTGAGCAGGTTGGCCAGGTCGCCGAGCAGCAGATCCGCGCCGGAAATCCCCACCTGCCTCTTTATGGCCATGAAGTTGTCCAGGGCGATGTAGGCCAGGGCACCGGTCTCGTTCGTCTTGCCGGCATTGGCGATGGCTTCAGCAAGGGCACCCATCAGATACTGGCGGTTGTATAGGCCGGTCAGAAGGTCCTGACTGCTGATCTGGCGTAGCTTTTCCTCCAGTTCCGCATCACTGTGCTCTGGCTGCAGCACAATCTGTGTGCAGGCCTCGCCGTCGTAGGTGGCAGCCGATACCGACATGGTAACGTTCAGTTCGTGATCGTCACTGCGCCGTGCCGTGCAGTTCATGGTCATGCCGTCTTCGCCTTTTTCGGCAAAGGATTTCATGAACTCCTTGTACTTGTCCTGGCTTTTCGGGGTGAGGGTGTCCAGTACCGGAACGCAGATAAGATCGTCGATATCCTCGTATCCGAGGAACTCCATGTACGACTGGTTGGCATAGATGTGCATGCCGTCATTAATATAGGCAATCGCATCCTTGGAACTTTCGAGAAGCAACTGGCAGCGCTGTTCCGCCTCCCGGAGGTGGGATTCCAGAACACGACGTCTTCTGCGTTCGTCAAGGGCTGCCAGTTCCCGGTTGATCTTCAGCACAATCAGGTCGGTGTGTTCGAACGGCACAGTGTCCTGGGCGCCGGCCTTCATCATTCCGACCGTGCGTTCGCGGCTTTCCTGTTCCGTCAGGAGGATAAATGGAATGTCCTTGTCCATCCGGCGGATCATGGCGAGGGCGTCATCGGTCAGGAACTCCTGGTCCAGGTCGCGGGCGAGAAGGAGATCCCAGTTGCCGGCTTTCAGCGTCTCTTCAAGGTCTTCTTCCGAGGTGATTCTATGGGCCCGGGTGGCCTTGCCGGAGTTTCGGAGCAGGCTGACCAGCGATTCGGCATCATTTTGCGATGAATCAAGAATCAGCAGGTGTACGGTGGCGTTCTTTTTCTGCATTCGAAGGGCGTCTCGTGATACAGGGTGCATTCGCTAACGCTGAATAATGCAGGGGTTGCCGATCAATAACAACCCTCTGCGGGGTCCGGTGTCTCAGTCTTGCGGCCTTATAGAGATGGCCACAGCGAGTCGAATTCATCCCCGCTGGCTCCGGATGATGCCGACGGCGCACCGGCATTCAGCGTCGCTGCGTTCTGTAACTTGAGTTCGAACTGGTTGATGCTGCCAGTGGAGGAAACTCTGCGGGACAGCTGGCCCTCATCCTCCCGGCCATCATGGAGCAGGGAAATACGGCTGCCGGACTGGAACGGCAGGCGCGGCGTAATGAGTGTGGCTGACTGGTTGAACACGCTGATTTCCGGTAACAGCAAGCCGCGCAGGTACTCGCTGCCGTTACCCACTTTCTGGATCAGACGAACCCCGCAGGGTGAAGCGCTGGGGGCCAGCAGCTCAATACCAACCTGGGTGCCCTGGTTCTTGATCTGACGGATCCAGCGCACCACGGCCACGCTCCAGGGGTGGGCGCTTTGCTCCCGAATGCCCAGCACCTCGCCGGCCTGCAGGGACGGCGGCACGTTGCTTTCCCAGGCAACGCAGTAGCCACCGGGGCTGGTGTTGATCAGCAGGGGATGGTGCGATCCTGGCCGGTTCCTGTCCGTCGAGGGAGCCTGGGAGTTGCCGTGGGAACCCCTGAAATTGATTGGCGTATCGCCAGCGTGGAGCCTCTCGTCGCTCGGGCCGGCATCATGGACACCGGACCAGGCATCCTGTTTCCGGCGCGATGACCGTACGAACAGGTTCTCTTCGTCATGATGGCCGTTATCGTTGCCATTCACGAATGCGGTAAAGGTTTTCTCGCCGGCAATGAAGTAGTGAGCGGCTGTCAGGCCGACGCAGACTTCCAGGGAACCCTGACTGGCGATGCGGTTGAAGTTACGTTTGGCAAGAATACCCAATGCCTGGCTGAGATGGGTGAGCAGGGTATCGTTTACCTTGGCGGGCACGCTCAGCTCGTGTTCTGTTTCCTTATGTTCACGGCGGGCATGGAGCGTTTCGGAGATCATGGCCGAGAGATCCCGGGTGTCGAAGCCGAAGCTCCCGTCGCCGGGTTTCTGTTCAAGCAGGCTGCGGTAAACGGGTGGCTTGTCACGCTCCATGTTGATCACGAACAGACTGTCATCACCCATGTCCGGCCCGCATCGAGTGTGATCAGTCCAGAGTTCGAACAGTTCGTAAACCTGCAGAAGCTCCGCCTGGCGCAGCTGATTTGGTCGGGCACACCCGAGCAACAGGGTGCGTTTGTAGCTGTCGGCGACCGAGCTGGTGCGGCGATGCCGCAGAGCGCCGTCTTCCACCTGAACCAGCGCAAGCTTGTTGCGATGCGCGAACCGGAACAACCGGTGACACTCCAGCCAGCTTTCGGCGGGGCTCGGACAATAGAGCTGATGCGATCTCAGGATGGTTGCCGACAGCTCGGAAATGGCCCGATGCGTGGCGGTGGCAATCTGTCGGCGATTTTTGTCCAGGCCGCCGTTGTCGATGAACTCCAGAACGCACAACTTGTAACCGCCGGCCAGATGTAACTGAAGCGCCTGGGTCAGGTTGGCGATTTTCCATTGTTTTTCCGGAAGTGCCACGGCCAGGCCGAGGTAGTGCCGGGAGAGCTGGTGACAGGCGAAATGAATCTTTTCCCGGATAAGTTCCAGCAGCTGCATGCGTTGCTGGGGTGCCAGGAAGAGGTGATTCAGTTCGATAATGGCATGGTAGAGCTGCCGTGATATCTCGCCGATATTGGCCATCGGCAATTGGTCTGTCCAGCCCCGGAACGCCTTGGGTGTCGTGTCACAGAAAGACAGACTGGCCGTTTTCTGTTCGGGAACGCGGATATCAGGTTTCAGAGTCTTACCTTCCATGAATGCATGCCAATGTCTGGACCACAGGTGATATTCCGGGGCTGGCCCTGACAGGCTGGCGGCTACTGAACGCCCGCCAGCCTGTCAGGAAAACGCCGTAAATACATATTTTTATCTTCAACGTTACTGGACTTTAAAGTAGCAAACCAGTTGTAAAAAGCGAGGAGACCATGAGTTGACAATCCTTGACAAGTAAATTTGGGCCCCTTTTTACGAAACCGGTCACGGGAACAGGTTGAGCGGGGTCTTGCCTTCCTTGCCAGGCACCTCTCGGACCAGCTTCGGCACCAGGAACCCCGGCAATCGCGCCAGCAGCTCACGGACCAGGTTTCGTGCCTCTTCATCCGGCACATCGTAGTGATGGGCGCCTGCCACCGGGTCAAATGCGTGCAGGTAGTAGGGTAGGACGCCCGCTTCAAACAGAGTTTCGCTCAGCTCTTCAAGCACCGACGCCCGATCATTCACCCCTCTGAGGATAACGCTCTGGTTCAGCAGCGTTACGCCTGCCGCCCGGAGATACCCCAACGCTCGGCGGGTGGCCGTATCTATTTCCGCCGGATGATTGACGTGCAGCACGATAATCATCTGGAGCGGCGTCGTCGAAAGCCACCTCAGAAGCTCGTCGCAGACCCTTTGTGGAATAACCACTGGCAGACGTGTATGCAGACGCAGGCGGCGTATGTGGGGAAGGCCGCTGATTGCGGTTGCCCATTGGGCCAGCAGTCGGTCA
>JAXHUV010000319.1:0-2289 GCA_034189445.1 Pseudomonadota bacterium | reverse complement strand
CATCTCCCAGGCGACAGAGAGATAGCGTGTTTCATCAACGGGAAAGGGCGTGCGAAGCAGCAAGCTTGCAAGCCCGGCGACCAGCAGAAGGCTGCCGGCATACCATGGCATCGGTTTATTCAGGGACAATCTTTACTCTCCTGCTACTTGCTACTCTGCCTCGCCCAGGGGCTGTAGATCCTGGGAGTTAATCAGAGGCCCCCTAATCATAGAGGTCGCCGAGTGTGACTAAAAAAGGCCTCGCGAAGAGTAGAGCTGCGCTTCACTGCCATGGCTGCCAGCGTATTGCCGAGATTTACCAGCCGCTCGATCTGATCTTTTCCCATACCGGCAACTGCGTGAAACCCGAGAAAGCAGCGCAGAAAAAACTCGCCATCAGTACGCAGCCCCAGTATAGCATTACTTGCGTGGGCTTCACGAGATCTTCAGGAACCGAACAATTTTTCGCCATTTCAGGTATGATGGATAGCCAATGTTGGTAATCAAGCCGACGCTAACCAGGATATCGTCATGAGCAAGAAACCCGGAAAAGTGACATTAACATCTGCAACAATTGAAGAACAGACCGCAGCGTTTTTGAAGTCTGGTGGTTCTGTTGAGTACGTGGGCAAGGGGAAAAGTGGACAGGTTGCCTATCAGGGTTCGAAGCAGATTAACCTGAAAAAGTGATAGAGACAGCTGGCCCCGGTTTTTCAGCATCATCATGCATAAGCTCCGTTCGTATTGAAAATTCATCGGGCGCAAAGAGTAGTCTTCAAGGTGCGTTTTGGACCACCGATCCTGATGATCGATAGTTAGTGTCGCTTGCGCAAAGCAAAACCACGGCGTTTGAGCTCTTTGAGAAGCTCGGGCACCTTGAAGGGCATTAGCATCCGGGTTGTTTTCAAAAGGCTGATGGCGATGTGCATCCGTTTGTACCACAGTACCTGGCGGATTTTTTTCTTCATGGGGTGGTAACCTTCCCGATAAAGCTCTTCAACACGGTCCGCGTTGTTGGTGAGGCTGTAGTTGCTAAGATCCAGCGGTACCGCTATGTCGGCGTTCCTGAGTTGCTTGCGGGTGTTGAAATCGATGCCAATGTTGATGGCGTTTGTGATGACACCGAAGGTGTTGTCCGGTTTCGGGTATCGGCTGACATGGCTGAGATCAACCGCCACGGTAATCCCGGCGCCCATTTTTGCTAGTGGTGAAATCGGGACGTTTTCAACCAGCCCGCCGTCCACCAATGTTCGCCCACCAATCTCTACCGGTACAAACAGGCCGGGTACCGCCATGGATGCGCAAACGACATCCGCCAGGTTCCCCTCCCGGAAGATCAGTTGTTCGCCGGTTTCAATATCCGTGGCACAGATAGCCAGGGGAATGTCGGCGTTTTCGATCCGGACATCCCCCAGATCCCGGTGGATCATCGCCCGAATGGTATTGGTGCTGAAAAGCCCACCGCGCTCGAAGGTAAAGTTGATGATTTTCGAGAGGTTCAGCGTCGAGCAAATGGAAAGGATGGATTCCGCCGGCCGGCCGAAGGCGTAATAGCTTGCGATGAGGGCGCCTGCGCTGGTGCCGGAAATGCAGTGAATCTTGATTTGCTCTTCCTCAAAGGCTTTCAGAACACCGATGTGGGCGATGCCCTTTGCCGCGCCGCCCCCGAGGGCCAGGCCGATGCGGGTGTTGAAAGGGTTGAGTTTCATAACCTGATAATCAAGATAGATAAAACCGGTAATAGATAGAAACGATAATAGATAGAACCGATAAGTGGTATCCAGCAATGCGTTCAGGTCACATAACGCGCGGGCCATGGTCTCGCGAGTAGGGCGGGTGACCGTGTTGCTGCACGGATCAATCATTGCTGCTGGCATCCCTTGAGTCAACCGGTTAGCTGCATTCTACAGCGCAACGGGAATCAGGGAATGCGTACCCTTTGGATTATCCCGAAATCGTCCCCATAAACCATAAAACGACCCAGACAACAGGAGGCCAGTCATGACGGCACCAACCCTGAAGGAACAACTGAACCATGCGGTAAAGGTGAGAGCTGCGCTGGCGGGTTGATCCAGCCCCCGTATTAGGCTGTATCCACGCTGCGAAAATTTTCAAAGAGAGCTGAATATGATCAAGGACCTGACGCTTCACAATCGCGATCAACAGGTCATCCAGGCGATCAACGAGAACAACGCCGATCTTGATGCACCGGCCCGCAGGAAAAAGTTTGCGGCCATGGCTGAATCGCCCTACCGGTTTTTCCGGGGTACCAGCCATTTGTTCTGGCAGGACATGTATAACGACTGGCGG
>JAXHUV010000318.1:0-2291 GCA_034189445.1 Pseudomonadota bacterium | reverse complement strand
CAGAAGGTCCGGGCACCCTCGAATGAGCGGAAACAACTGGAGATTTTCTGCTGACCCCATTTCCACAGGATTATCTGAATGGCTGGAACCGAAATCGGGGTCAGCCATCCGACCCCTCGGTCGTTCAACGATACGCCAGACAACATGACCTGTCTGGCCTGATTGAGTTTTCTGATTCGCCGTGTGGTGGTTGTAACCAATCAGAGGCATCTTTATTCGTTACGAGGCCAGATCACCGGCGGGGCCGAAAAACTCGACGTGTATGTTCGCCTCGTCCACACCGCGTGTTTTCAGCAGCTGCCAGGCGTGCTTCAGCATGGGCGTCGGGCCGCACAGATAGAACTCGGCGCTGCGCTCACCCAGCAACTCCTTTAGTAGCGCCGCATCCAGCAGGCCTTCGCTATCATAGCCTTTCTGCTGCCGATCCGTGTCTGATGGTTCGCTCAGGCGCAGATGGGTGGTCAGGTTCGCGTAGTCCCGTTGCAATGTCGCCAGCTCTTCGGCAAAAGGCCGTACCGCATTATTAAGCGCACACTGGATGAAGATCACTTCCCTGCCCTGCTGTCCGTCCAGAGCCGCATACAGCATGGACAGCAACGGCGTGATACCAACACCGCCGGCCATCAATACTAGAGGCCGTTGCGATCCGTCATGGTCTTGCAGGGTGAATTCGCCGCAGGGCGGCGCCAGCTCTAGCACATCTCCGTCCTGAATCCGGTCATGCAGGTAGTTGGAGCAGGCCCCCTTCGGCGCACCGTCCATTGCAGCCAGTTCCCGCTTCACACTGATCCGGTAGTAACCCGCGCCCGGGCGATTGGACAGGCTGTAGTTTCGCATCACAGGCTCGCCACCATCCGGACTCACCCGAACGGTAATGTATTGCCCTGGCTGGTGGGCCTGAAGCGACTGACCGTCCTCTGGCACCAGGTAGAAGGACACGATATTGTCGCTGGCCGCCTCCCGCGTTTTTACCACGAAACGCTTGAAGCCGGTCCAGCCGAAGTCCGCTTCCTGGTCTTGGTAAATCTGCCGCTCCCGGTTGATGAAGATATCTGCCAGCACCCCATAGGCCGCTGCCCAGGCATCAATGATCTCCGGGGTGGCTGCCTCTCCGAGCACTTCCTGAATGGAGGCCAACAGGTTCTCGCCCACAATGGGGTAGTGCTCCGCCTGAATTCCCAGGGACGCATGTTTCTGGGCAATCAGTTCCACCGCATCGGCCAACGCCGCTGGATTCTCGATATGCTGTGCGTAGGCACAGATTGCCCCCGCCAGCGCCCGCTGCTGGGTGCCCGCTTGCTGGTGGGCCGGGTTGAAGAAGGGTAACACTTCCGGGTTTTCCCGGAACATACGCTCATAGAAGTGCCGGGTCAGCACTTCGCCATTTTCCTGTAGTACGGGAACGGTTTGCTTGATTACTGCCATCTGGTGCGCTGTCAGCATGGGTGCCTCCTAAAAGTGGTATTTTACATGCCTATTTGAAAATGGCATATTACATACCTGTTTTTAACGGGTCAAGCCATGCAACTCTCCTCCCATACCGACTATTCCCTGCGCACTCTCATTTATCTGGCACTGAAAGAGGGCGAACGGCCAGTGACCGTGCAGGAAGTCGCCCGAGACTACGCCATTTCTGCCAACCATGTGGCCAAGGTGGCCCAGACACTGTCGCAACTGGGCTATGTGAAAAGCCTGCGTGGCCGTGGTGGTGGCCTGGTACTGGCTAAGGCCCCTGCCACCATCAAGGTCGGCACCCTGGTTCGGGAAACGGAAAACCTGAAACTGCTGGAGTGTTTTGGCCCGGGTTCGTCCTGCGTCATCGCCCCGGGCTGTAAACTGAAAGATATACTGAAGAAAGCGCAGAAAGCCTTTTTGGCAGTGCTGGATGGGTACACCCTTGAGGACATGATTAAAAATGACAGGGAACTGGAAAACCTGTTGTTCAGGGGCAAACCGGCCTGAAAGTAAAAAGTCGGTGACCAGCAGCCTGTCGGACTTAATGAGGTCGCCCCATGATTTATATGTTATTTCCGGAACGATCTACTGGTCCGCTTCACTTTTCCCTATGGGAGACTTTCGTCGCGCCCTGGGTTTGACCGCGGTTTCTGGCCGGTCCTTTGTCGGCAAAATCAGGTTTTCCAGTTCGTCCAGCGCCTCACCGGTATACACGGCCAGCCTCTGCATGCTTGGCAGGGTGTCCCTACAGCCCGTGTAGCCAAAGTTCAGTGAACCGCCGTAGCTCAGGCAGGTGATGTTCAACGCGCCCCCGTGGGCGATCAGGGAGACCGGGT